>JBIICJ010000034.1:0-18849 GCA_044238965.1 Micavibrio sp.
CTTCGGCTGCGGTACGGCCAGATTTCTTCGCCGCCTTTGCCAAACCTTTTTTGCGCAACCAGTCAACAGCTGCTTCTAAGTCACCATTGTTTTCAACTAATGCGCCTTTGGCATCCATCATGCCCGCACCAGTTTTCTCACGTAGTTCCTTGACCATTGCTGCGGTAATATCAGCCATGTTCGTATCTCCTTTTAAATTAAATGTTCAAAATCAATTAAGCGTTTGCTGCTGCAACTTTTGTTTCAGCATTGTCTTCGTTGGCTGCCGCAGGCAATTCAACGTTAACTTCGATCGCCGCGCCAGTGTCTTTACCACCGCGTGACAATTCAGCTGAAATACCGTCTAAAATTGCGGATGCAAATAAATCGCAATATAATTCAATCGCGCGCAACGCATCATCATTTCCAGGAATTGGGAATGTAACACCTTCGGGCGATGAATTTGAATCGATGATAGCAAATACTGGAATACCAAGTTTGCTGGCTTCCAAAATTGCTAAATCTTCTTTGGTTGTATCAATGATAAAGATTGCGTCAGGTTGACCGCCCATATCTTTGATTCCGCCGATTGATTGTTCTAATTTCACGCGTTCACGTGTCATCATCAACACTTCTTTTTTGGTGTATTTCGGAGCATCTTGCGCCAAAATACCATCAAGCTCTTTCAAGCGAGCGATCGTACCGGAAATGGTTTTCCAGTTGGTGAGCATACCGCCGAGCCAACGATGGTTCACGTAAAACTGACCACAACGTTTTGCAGATTCTGCAATTTTATCTTGTGCTTGGCGTTTTGTACCAACAAACAAAACACGACCGCCATTGGCGGCAATTTCACGTACCGCGCGCAATGCTTGATCCAACATTGGAACAGTTTGTTGAAGGTCTAAAATATGAACGCCATTACGTACGCCGAAAATAAACGGACGCATTTTTGGATTCCAACGACGTGTGTGGTGACCAAAGTGAACGCCAGCCTCTAATAGTTGACGCATTGAAAATTCGGGCATTGCCATGATAAATATCTCCTTTTCTGGTTTAAGCCTCTACGGGGAGTTATAAGGGAACAGCCCCCTACACCAGATGGAGTGTCCCGCTCCTTTAAAGAGTTTGACATCCGCCCCGTATGTGAATTTTGTAGGCTTTATAAGGGTTTATAGGCAAAGACGCAAGCTAAATTTGCGGGTTTTTCGTAAAGGTTAATTTTCAAGGATTTTACAAACGCCCTTGACCTGTTCGAGGGCGTTTTTTGTTGGGGCGGTCATATGATAACCGCTGGGAAGCTTAATTTTCACGCATTTATCGTTAATTTTCATATTTATAATAATCTTAATCGGCCCTGCCTCATGTGCGCGTAAAATATTCGCCATTTTTTTGACGGCGTCCGCGTTATCAATTTCGATTTCAATTTCGCGCACTTTACCCGCCAATGATTCCTCTAACGGCTTGATGTCCTGCACTGTAAATCGCAATTGATCATCTTTATATGACACATCGGCGGAAAGTAGGAACGCCTTCCCTTCTTCCAAAATATTGCGCACGCGCTGTAAAATTTCGGAATAAAGCGCGACTTCGTAAACGCCTGTGCTGTCGGATAATGTTAAAAACGCAAAACGGTTACCTGATTTTTGCGAAACTTTTTCAACTTTTTTCAGTAACACGCCCGCCATCTGGACACGTACCGCGGGTTTATGCCCCAAATAATCAGGAATATCGGCATACGACAAAATACCCAAACGGGATAATTGTTGTTTGCGCGTATCGAGAGGATGCGCCGATAAATAAAACCCAATTGCATCAAATTCATGTGACAATCGATCCCATGATCCCCAATCGGGTATTTGTGGAATTAAATGCGCGACTGAATTATGCGTTTGCTCCGCTGCTGCGTCCAACCCGAATAACGATGATTGATTACTTTGTTTTTCTTGCGCCAATGCGTGTGCGTGATGCACCAATTGTTCTGCCGCCGCATGCAACGATGCGCGGTTGGGGTATAAATTATCAAACGCGCCAGCGGCGATTAAATTTTCAAATTGTTTTTTATTGATTGATTTTGAATCAAGCCGTGAGAGAAAATTATCAAGCGATGTAAACTCACCATTTTTCGTACGCTCCGCTACAACTAAATTCATGGCTTGTTCACCAACACCTTTAATCGCGGCCAAGGCGTAACGCACCGCATGACCTTCCACGGCAAAAACAACATCTGATTTATTGATATCGGGCAGTAACAACGGAATTTGTATTTGTTCCAATGCTTGTTTAAATACTGCCAATTTATCGGTGTTGCCCATATCAAGCGTCATTGACGCTGTAAAAAATTCAACAGGATGGTTTGCCTTTAACCATGCGGTTTGATACGCAATTAATGCATAAGCGGCGGCGTGTGATTTGTTAAAACCATATCCTGCAAATTTTTCAATTTGTTCAAAGATGGCTTCGGCACGTGCCTTTGAAACTTGTGAAAATGATGCGGCGCCTTTGACGAATGTTTCACGTTGGGCATCCATTTCTGATTTAATTTTTTTACCCATGGCACGGCGCAATAAATCCGCACCACCCAGCGTATAACCTGCGAGTAATTGTGCGGCCTGCATCACCTGTTCTTGGTACACCATGATGCCGTATGTTTCTTCCAAAATAGGCTGTAATTTGGGATGTAAGTAATCTGCCGCTAACCGCCCTTCCTTTACATCAATATATTTGGGAATATTATCCATCGGCCCTGGACGATAGAGCGATACAAGCGCGATAATATCTTCAAAGCGATTAGGTTTCATTTTCCGCAGAGTATCGCGCATACCCGCGCTCTCCAACTGAAACACGCCCGTACTTAAACCGCTTGAAATCATTTCATATGATTTTTGATCATCGAGAGGAATGGTCAAAATATCTAAATCTGGATCAATTAATTGCGCGGCTTTTTGAACTACAGTTAATGTTTTTAATCCCAGAAAGTCAAATTTCACCAACCCCGCACTTTCAACATATTTCATGTTAAATTGCGTCACAGGCATGGTTGATGATGGATCACGATAAAGCGGCACAAGTTGTTCAAGCGGTCTGTCGCCAATTACAACACCCGCCGCGTGTGTGGATGCGTGCCTGTTTAATCCTTCTAATTTCAGCGCAATTGAAATTAATTTATCTATTTGTTCATCGGCACGTTGCAGGCGTAAATTTTCATCTTGATCTAACGCTTGTTGTAATGTCATGGGATTGGCAGGATTATTAGGAATTAATTTTGCAATTTTATCAACCTGTCCATACGGCATTTGCAATACACGCCCGACATCTCGTACCACCGCGCGTGCCTTTAATTGTCCGAACGTGATAATTTGCGCGACGCGATCAAACCCATAACGTTGTTGCACATAATTAATCACTTCATCACGACGATCTTGGCAAAAATCAACATCGAAATCGGGCATCGATACACGTTCGGGATTCAAAAATCGTTCAAACAGTAATCCAAACCGAAGCGGGTCAAGGTCGGTGATCAATAATGACCATGCAACGACAGATCCTGCGCCCGAACCACGCCCCGGCCCCACGGGAATATTTTGACTTTTCGCCCATCGAATAAAATCAGATACAATTAAGAAATACCCAGGAAAACCCATTTGGATAATCGTATTTAATTCAAATTCCAAACGGTCACGATATGGTTTTGCAATATCTTCTTTCTGCGCCTCCGATAAATCATCGGTAAAGACAAATTTATTTAAACGATATTCTAAACCTTCCCGTGATAGTGCGGTTAACTCTTCAACTTCAGAACGACCAGCTTCGGTTTTAAACGCAGGTAAAATAGGATTGATTGTGTGTAAGAAAAAATGACAACGTTTGGCAATATTAATCGTATTGTGAATGGCCTCTGGAATATCGGCAAATAATTCCACCATATCATCGCCATGTTTAAAATAATGGTCTTGTGTAACTTTACGGCGATTATCCTCTGTCACATAACGCGTTTCGGCAATGCATAACAATGCATCATGCGCTTCATGTTCATCAGGATCTTTGAAAAAACATTCATTAGTGGCAACGAGAGGAATATTTAATTCGTCCGCAAGAGCAATAAAATACGGCTCAGACATATTTTCATCATCTGTGCCATGGCGTTGTAATTCGATATAAAATCGATTGCCAAAAAGATCATATAATTTTTTTACAATGGATTTCGCTTCATCATTTTGACGCGATAAAATACGTTTTCCAATCGGGCCCTTTACACCGCCCGATAAGCAAATTAATCCTGCATGATGCGCCGTCAATTTTTCCCAAGTAATAAAAGGTTTTTTTGACCCATCGGAATCCATATAGGCGCCGCTTAATAATGCCGATAGATTTTTATACCCTTCATCTGATTGAACCAATAAAACCAATTCATCATAATCATCGCCCAAATAAATTTGTGCGCCCAGAATTGGTTGAATGCCATTTGAAACGGCCTCTAATGAAAATTCCATTGCACCAAATAAATTTGATGTATCGGTGATTGCCACCGCAGGCATATCATATTTTTTTGTTTGTTTGATTAAATCCTTGGGGCGAATAGCTCCCTCGGCCAGCGAAAAAGATGAATGAACGCGAAGATGAACAAACGGAGCATGATTAGTCATCATCACCCCTCACTCAATATTCCATTTTTTAAATATAAAACGCGATCCATGCGCTTTGCCAGATCCATATTGTGTGTGGCAATAAGTGCCGAGCTTTGTTGCTCTTTCACGCGTTTCATTAATAATGCAAATACATCATCCGACGTTGATGGATCTAAATTTCCCGTTGGTTCATCCGCCAGAATAAGCGCAGGGTTATTTGCCATGGCGCGCGCAATCGCCACGCGTTGTTGTTCACCGCCCGATAAACGTGCGGGACGATGATCAAAGCGATGAGCCAGACCAACAGACGTCAACAAATTTTCAGCATAAGATTTTGCATCTTGCGCTGATTTCCCTGCAATCATTTGCGGGATCATCACATTTTCAAGTGCAGAAAATTCAGGCTGTAGGAAATGAAATTGATAAATAAACCCGATTTTATGGCGACGAAGCAATGTACGCTCTTCATCATTTGCAGTTTCGGCGGCAATGCCGTCAATCTGAATTGTTCCTGTTGTTGGGCGATCTAACAAACCCAATAACTGCAATAAGGTTGATTTACCCGATCCGCTTGCACCAACCAAGGCAACGATCTCACCTTTATTTATATGCATGGATAAATTTTCAAAAACCTTTAGATCATTATCACCTTGATGATAAATACGGGATAGGTTTTGCGCGTTTAAAATCATGTTACTCATAACGCAACGCCTCCACAGGGTCTAATTTCGCGGCGCGGAATGCGGGGTAAATCGTGGCGGCAATGGATAAAATAATCGCCATGATGATAATCGTGATCACTTCTTGCCAATCAATCACCGCAGGCAATTTTGAAAAGAAATAAATTTCGGCTGAAAATAAATCTGTTCCGCTTAATTTTTGTAGAAATTGGCGTATAGATTCAATATTAACCGCAAATAAAATACCTAAGGTTGCACCCGCAATTGTTCCTGTGATACCAACGCTTGCCCCTGTCACCATAAATATTCTTAAAATCGATTCTTTACGTGCGCCCATGGTACGCATGATGGCAATATCGCGTGATTTATCTTTGACCAGCATAATCATACTGGAAATAATATTAAATGCAGCAACTAGGATAATAAGAGTTAAAATTAAAAACATCACATTTCGTTCGACTTGAAGCGCATTAAGAAAGCTTGTATTTGAATCGCGCCAATCATAAACCTGAAGTTGATCACTTAAGGCTGTTTGAATTGATGGCTTCACCATATCAATGTCAGATACATTTTGTGTGATAACTTCGAGCATACTCGTACCATTGGGCGGTAATAAAATAAAATTTTGCGCTGTATCAAGCGGCATAAAAATGAAATTATTATTATATTCATACATACCGACATCGAAAATCAAACCGACCGCGAGTTGCATTGATCGCGGCATCGTCCCAAACGGTCCTGCACGTCCATTGGGTGATAAAATGGTGATGGTATCACCGACACGCAATGATAAACGCTCCGCCATTTTGACACCGATGGCAACAGCATCACCCTGAAACGCCTTGATTGATCCCTCTTGAATCGATGTAGCCAAAATGGGTTTCTTCATAAAATAATCGGCCGTGATGCCGCGTAATACCGCACCGCTTGCCGTACCCTTTGCTGTTAACAGTACTTGTGATTCCACAATCGGTGCCACTGATACGACGCCATTGATAGATTCAATTTTTTTGATATAGGAATCGTAATCAAATAATGCGCCACCACCTGATTGGTAGACATTTATATGCCCATTTAATCCCAAAATGCGGGTGATCAGTTCGGCGCGGAAACCATTCATCACCGACATCACAATAATTAATGTTGCAACGCCAAGCATAATGCCAAGGAATGAAAATGTCGCAATCACCGACACAAAACCCTCGGCCTTGCGGGCGCGCAAATAACGCAATGACATCATCCATTCAAATGGTGAAATCATATCAATATGACTTTCCGATCAAAACAAATTCGCCTTTATCTTCAAATGGCAAACAACGGCTGGTCAATGAAAATTCTTTTTTAACCGCGGCAACCGCCTCATCATCAACCATTGATGCGGGTAAACGAACGAAACCAATTTTATTGGCCTTAAAGAAATCTTTGATTTCAGAAGCATTCTTAACATCAAAAATATTTTGTAATGTTCGTTGTTTTGATTTTTCAAACATACGGTGATGCATATCATCCAATACTTTTGGAATACGCAATACAAATGTATCAAGGGTGACTGTTTCTTTTGATTCTTTACCCAAATCACGGCACACGAACGTTAATGAATTTTGTTCCATTTCACGTCCGCCAATTTCAACACGAACGGGTACGCCTTTTTTAATGGTACGCCACATTTTATCGGCCGAACGAGCATCCGAAAAATCAGCCTCGGCACGGATACCAATTTTCTTGAGTTCCGCACAAAGTTTTTTCGAATAATCTTTTAATTTGGCTTCGGTATCTTCATCTTTGAAAATCGGAATAATTTGAACTTGAGTTGGCGCCAAACGTGGCGGCATGATCAACCCATCATCATCACCATGCGACATGATGAGGCCGCCGATCGAACGCGTAGACAATCCCCATGATGTTGTGTGTGCAAAATGTTCTTTGCCATCGCGCCCTTGGAATTTAATGCCGCATGAATGCGCAAAATTTTGTCCCAAATGATGTGATGTGCAGGCTTGTAGTGCCTTGCCATCTTGCATCATGGCCTCAATTGTATATGTGAATTTTGCACCTGGAAAACGTTCATCAGGTGTTTTTTCACCAATAACACCATAAATCGCACAGAAATTTTGATACAGATCATTATAGACATGAATCATTTTCATCGCGTCATCTAAGGCTTCGCCATCCGTTTCAAATGCGTTATGACCCTCTTGCCACAAAAATTCGGCAGTACGCAAAAACATACGTGTTCGCATTTCCCATCGCATCACGTTCGCCCATTGGTTCAATAATAATGGCATATCACGATATGATTGAATCCAACGCGCCATGGAATCGCCAATGATGGTTTCCGAAGTCGGGCGAATAACAAATGGCTCTTCAAGTTTTGATTCAGGATCAGGAACCAATTGCCCTTTTTCGTTTTTCATCAAACGGTGATGTGTGACAATGGCACATTCCTTGGCAAAGCCATCAACATGCTCGGCTTCGCGCGCAATAAACTCAACTGGAATGAGTAATGGGAAGTAAGCATTTTTAACGCCGACATCGCGGATCATATCATCAAGCGCGCGTTGAATATTCTCCCACAAGGCATAACCATATGGTTTAATAATCATACACCCGCGCACAGGTGAATTTTCGGCTAGCTCGGCCTCCTTGATAACTTCCTGATACCATTCGGGGAAATTATCCGCGCGGGTAGGTGTGATCGCTGTACGTGGTGTAGCTTGCTTTTGTTGTTTTGCGGCATCATTCATAATTATAAAATCCTATAGAAACATTATTGGTTTGTTGTCACAGATGGTGACACGGTCGCTGGCACAGGTGATGTTGGCGCCGCAGGAACATTTTCGGCCATAGGTGCTATTGGAGGTGCCGAAATATCAATCGGTGCAGCCATAGAATTATTACTTACTACGCCAGAGCATAATGTTTGTGCATCATTTGTGATGTCTTTATCATTAAAAGTAACTTTACCATCTTTGGTGATTTTGATTTTGCCCAATTCAGGTTTTAATTCCATACCAGAAACTGACAAATTTAATTGTTGTGCCAAATCGATCGTTAGTGGAATTTCAACAACATCAGGCAAAGTGACGGCAGATGAAGACGGCAAATCAGCAGGCACAACAACATTACCATTTACATCAACACCTTCTTTGTAATTTACATCTTGGGATTGTTTATAGGCATCACATAAATCTTTTGTAACAACGATATTCAATTCATTTGCGTGTGCAGATGAAAATGCTGAAAAACACACAGCCAAAGTTAAAATAATTTTTTTCATATGTGATCACCATAAAGCTTCTTTGTTATAGGAACGTGCAACGTCATTCCACGATAAATAACCCATTTCAAACCCTGTATAAATTAACAACCAAAGGATAGACGCGACAATAGTCGTTATAATAAATTTCTGTTTTATACGGGGGTTATGTGGCGCACTGGGTGCCTCGCCCGTTGTGACGATTTCTGATGGTTTATTTCCATATGGTAAAACACAGAAAACGACAGTCCACCACAATAAAATATATACAATAATTCCGAAAAACCAATTCATTTAAACTCTCAATATATGAACAGAAACCTTTGGTTTAAAACCAAAAATTTGGGTTAAATGACGACGGCAAGCCGCGCGAATAAATTCATCCAATTGCACGATGTTATCATCGGCAGACTGTAATGTGTTTTCAATGATTTTGCAAAGATCTTTCGCCAGTTTTTGATCCTCGGCCTCATCTGCCGCCAAACCCATTAACGTGATCTGTGGGTCCATCATTAATGTCTTATTCCCTGTGAGTGCCAGTGAAATCATGACTGCTCCTGTGAATTGTAATTTACGGCGTTCGTGAATTGATTTTGTACTCGATTTTACAATTCGTTTTGGTTCAACGGCGAGTAATCCTGTTTCAACATGATCAATAATTTCTGGCGTATTTGGCGCAAGTTTTATCACGGCCCCATTTTTAGGAACAATGACGTGCGGTACATTTAATTGACGCGCAATGTCGGCATGCGCTTCTAACATTACACGTTCGCCATGCACAGGAACAACAATTTGAGGTTTGATCCATGATAACATGGCACGAATATCATCGGCATAGGGATGCCCTGACACGTGTATGCAATGTGGTGTGTTATCGGGATCAATCACTTTCACCCCTGCCCCACAGAAATTATTTTTAACCGCGTTGATTTCGGCTTCGTTACCAGGAATAGCGCGTGATGAGAAAATAACAGTATCACCACGTCCCATACGAATATCAGACCATTCACCGCGTGACAAACGTGATAATGCCGCCATGGCCTCGCCTTGTGATCCTGTAGCGATCACAACTAATTTTTCGGCGGGGACAAACTTTAAATCCTTTTCATCAACAAATGGTTTGATATTACCCAAATAACCACAATTTTTTGCGCATCCTGTCATGCGATGTAATGAACGGCCTATGACACACACGCTTCGCCCTGCCGCATCGGCAGCATGCGCAATTGATTGAATGCGTGCAATGTTTGAGGCAAAAATAGTAATGGCAATACGCCCCGTTTGTTCCAAAAATAATTTCGCGAGGCCGTCTTCGACTTCTGTTTCGCTTTTGCTATGCCCTGCTGATGGTGCATTCGTTGAATCACCTATATAGGCCAATAATTTTGATGCGCCGACTTTTTCAAAAACAGATTGTTCAGTTTTTGCCCCCAATACTGGCGTCGGGTCTAAATTCCAATCGCCTGAATGTAATACTTTGCCTATATCGGTTTCGATTACGGTGGCAATCGCTTCGGGAATGGAATGCGATACTGATAAGAAATGTAATTTAAATGGCTCGATTGAAATCATTTTGCCTGCATCGATTTCGATGATTGGCATATCTTTTGATTCAGGATGATCGTGTAATTTTTCACGAAGTACGGCCGCGGTAAATTTTGTACAGTAAACAGGGCAACGCAATCTATCCCACAAATATGCAACTGCACCGATATGATCTTCGTGGGCATGCGTAATGACCATACCAACTAAATTTTCCTTGCGATCTTCGATATAAGCAGGATCAGGCAGCATAATATCAACATTCGGGTATTGGTGATCGGCAAAACCAATACCACAATCAAAGGCAATATATTTGCCTTTGTAATGATACAGATTAAAATTCACGCCAAATTGTTCTGAACCACCCAGCGGAATAAAGCATAAGTGATCATGTTCAATTGTTTGTATATGTGACTCAGTCTTCATAAAAAATCTTTTCTTCTTTATTATTTTTGTCTGTAACGTTGATAAATTGTCAAAAGCCCCTTGAGGGTAAGATCTTCATCAACATGATCAATTAAATCAATTGATTCTTGAAATAATGATGATAATCCCCCCGTCGCTATAACGGTCATTTTTTCACCCAATTCATCATGCATACGGCGTATCATACCAGAAATTAATTCAACATACCCCCAATATACACCTGATTGCATGGCTGTAACGGTATTTGTTGCAATTACTTTGGGAGGACGTGAAATGCTAACTTTTGGTAATTTTGCTGCCGCCATATATAGCGCATTTAATGATAAATTAATCCCAGGCGCGATGGCCCCGCCAATAAAGGCACCCGAACGGTCAACCACATCCAACGTTGTCGCCGTTCCAAAATCAACAACAATCGCGGGTGGTTTATAATAGGCAATGACCCCAACGGTATTGACCAAACGATCAGCGCCTAATTCTTCTGGCTTATCAATTTTTACTTCAACGCCTAAATCAGTAATATCTTTTCCGATAAAATCGGGGCGCGTATGAAACATTTGATGCGATAACATACGTAATGAAAAATTGGCATCAGGAACGACTGAGCTCACGATCACATGATCAATATCAGCAGGTTTTAAATCAACACTTTGAAATAAGGGTATAAGAAACGAAATATATTCGTCAACTGTGCGCGCAGAATCGGTTTTAATACGCCACAGTGACTTGCGCGTTGTATTATCAAACACGGCAAAATTAATATTCGTATTTCCTGCATCAACCGCTAATAACATATTTAATCCTTTAAAATTTATCCAAAAAATACTTCGCCAGATGAAATAAAGATTGATTTTCCATCATCAGTTTGTAAATGAAGCGCGCCATCATCGCGCAGGCCTAAAAACAAACCATTCATGACTTCGTTTGGCAACCGCACACAGATGGGTTTATTTATACCATAGGCATGTAATAACCATTCATCACGCACCAATGAAAAGCCATTTTTATTATACTCAGTTATAATATTATTTAAATGCGAAAGACATGAATCTAAAAAGTAATCAGTATCAATAATACCTTCACTCACATCATGCAAACAAATACGCTCGGGAGGAGCATTGGCAATATTTACCCCAATCCCGATATTTAAATAAGATAACGTCCCATCGGGATTAATGTCAGATTCCAGCAATATCCCCGCGCCTTTTTTCTGATCAATCAACACATCATTCGGCCATTTATGTTGAAATTTATGAGGAGGTACAATCACTTTAGAAAATGCGCGTGCCAGAGCCACCGCCATCATGAATGAATATTGTCCTGCATCTTTGGCATGTATGCGTGGCCGTAATAAAATAGAACAATATAAATTTCCCTGAGGCGCAATCCACTTATTTCCGTTTCGCCCGCGTCCTGATGATTGTTGTTTGGCGGTGATGACCAATCCTTCACCTGCGCCATTACGCCCACGGTCATGGATGATATTCATCGTGGAATCGACAATATCAAATTTTTCGATAGTCCACGAAATCACATCATGACCCAAATAAATTTTGCGCGGCGATTAAGGAATGGTGAAGCAAATAATTCGGGAACAAGATAAACAAGATTGTAATAAATAACGATAATGACACTACAAACACGCGAGCGGGAGATAAATGAACCACAATCTCGCCCTGTGGTTCATCAAAGAACATAATTTTGATCAAGCGGATATAATAATAGGCAGATACAACCGAAGCCAATACACCAATAACTGCCGTAATAATAAACCCGCCCTCAACGACCGATTGGAACAAGAATAATTTACCGAAAAAGCCAGCAAATGGTGGAATACCCGCAACCGAGAATAACAAAATTGCAAAACCATACGCCATTAACGGGTGTTGTTTAGATAACCCTGCTAATTTGTTTATCGGTGTTTCATGTGTATCATTTTTATAATTCATCAAAAGCAATCCAAACGTTCCCGCGGTCGCGATCATATAAATGGTTAAATATAAAATAGTTGATCCAAGCGATTCAGGTGTGCCCGATAATAAACCCATTAATGCGTAACCCATATTTCCGATTGAACTATAGGCCAATAATCGTTTTAGATCATTTTGTGCGATACCTGCAAACGCGCCCACAACCATCGATGCGATTGATAAAAACAGAATGATTTGTGACCATTCGACAATCGCAGGCGCAAATGGCCCCGCAAGCAGACGAATAAACAAACCAAACGCGGCGATCTTTGGCACGATAGCAAAGAAAGATGTAATAAAATGTGGCGCACCTTGGTACACGTCGGGTGCCCACATATGAAATGGAACGGCCGAAATTTTAAAGGCCAAGCCCGCCAAAATAAACGCAATACCAAAAATAACACCAATTGAAAGTGATCCTTGGTTTTGTAAAAATGTATACGACAGAACATCAAAATCAATTGATCCGACATAGCCGTAAATAAGCGACATACCAAATAATAATAAACCTGATGATAATGCCCCTAAAATAAAATACTTTAACCCTGCCTCAGATGAGGATATATGATCGCGACGCGCAGCAGCCAATACATATAAGGACAGTGATTGCAATTCGAGCGATACATAAAGTGATAACAAATTATTGGCTGATACCATTAACATCATACCAGCTGTCGCAATCATCATGATGACAGGAATTTCAAAGCGATTAAAAATTTTATCTTTAAGGTCAGACAGCGACAAACAAAGCGCAAAGAAAAAACCACCCAAAATTAAAAATTTAAAATGACGCGCAAATCCATCAACCACAACCATGTTATTCAAAACGGTCATGCGTGGAAAATTGGTATAGGCGACAAAACCCGCGGTAAAAAGGGTTGCGATAATCGCGGCAATTCCAATTCTGTATGCTGATGGAGTTTTTTGGAAAACACCCAGCATTAATAATCCAATGGCGGACACAACCAAAAACAATTCGGGCATTATAGGCACGATGGAAAACCAATTCCATGTAGGATGGGATAATGACATCATGGTGTTTCTTCCAATTGTTTGATCATAACATTTGTTGCGGGCATCACAGGTTCCTGTGCAGGAACTGGAAGCGCATCCGCCGTCGGGATAAGGTTGATTGATAATTCGGAATGATAATCAGATACTAATTTTTTCACCGACGGGCCAATGCGATCGAGTACATAATTGGGCGCCACACCCAACCACAAAACCAAAATGATGAGCGGTAAGAAATATCCATACTCGCGCAGATTGACATCTTTCATGCTGGCGGCTTCGGGGTTTGTTGATGGGCCAAAGGCAACTTTGCGATATAACAACAACATATACGCCGCGCCCAATACAACGCCCAATGATGCGAATGTTGCCACCACTGTGTTGACTTGGAATGTGCCGAGGAGCGATAAAAATTCGCCCACGAAACCAGATGTTCCAGGTAATCCAACTGACCCCATGGTAAAGATCATAAACACCGCCGCATAAACAGGCATATTTTTGGCGATTCCGCCATATTTTTCAATGTCACGTGTGTGCAGACGATCATAGACAACACCAACGCATAAAAATAACGCCGCCGAAATAATACCGTGACTAATCATTTGAAAAATCGCGCCGTCAACACCTTGTTGATTGAGTGTAAAAATACCCATCGTCACAAAACCCATATGGGCAACCGATGAATACGCAATCAATTTTTTCATATCAGTTTGCACAAGTGCAACGAGTGATGTGTAGATAATGGCAATCACTGATAACGCAAACACAAGCGGAATAAAATAATCGGTTGCATCAGGCAACATGGGTAACGAGAATCGCAAAAATCCATATCCACCCATTTTAAGCAACACACCCGCGAGGATAACGGAACCCGCTGTCGGCGCTTCCACGTGCGCATCAGGCAACCATGTATGGACAGGCCACATTGGCATTTTGACCGCGAAGCTGGCGAAGAACGCGAGCCATAATAATTTTTGCACATCAAACGGGAATGTTGCCGACATTAATGTTGGAATATCGGTTGTGCCAACCTGAAGATACATATACAGCAATGCGATCAGCATTAATACAGAGCCAAGCAATGTATAAAGGAAAAATTTAAATGACGCATACACGCGGCGTGCACCACCCCATACACCGATAATTAAAAACATCGGGATCAGCACAGCTTCAAAGAACACATAAAATAAAACAGCATCAAGTGCGGCGAATGTACCGATCATCAATGTATCAAGAATTAAGAACGCCACCATATATTCGCGCACGCGTTTGGTAATGGATTGCCAGCTCGCGAGAACGCAAATCGGCGTTAAAATAGCCGATAAAACGACAAAGAATAATGAAATACCATCAACGCCCACATGGTAAGAAATGCCCAATGATGGCAACCAATTATATTGTTCGACGAATTGGAAATCGGCAGAATTTTTATCAAAACCCAGCAACAGAACAAGTGATAACGCAGCCGTTACCAAAGATGTGCCAAGCGCGATCCGCCGCGATGTTTTATCACACGCACGGAACAATAAAATGAATGCCGCGCCAAGAAGTGGTAACAAAATCAAAATGGTTAAAATGGGAAACGACATTATCATCCTATCATCAATCTTATTGCGTGAATAATCCGAGTTTAAAGCCAAGCCATGTCACAATGGCAATTAAACCAATCATCATCACGAAAGCATATTGGAATACAAAACCTGATTGGAAACGGCTTAACAATCCCGCCAATTTTTGTGATGAATTCGCAACGCCATTTGGACCAAAGCCATCAATCGTTTGTCCATCACCGCGTTGCCAGAAAAATTTTCCGAGTTTTAAGGATGTGACTACAAACACAGCATTATAAATTTCATCAAAATACCATTTGCGGTAAAATAAATTATGCACAGGCGCAAACATTGTTTTCACACGGTCAGCCATACCTTCGCGGAACATATACACCAAATAACCGAGTGCTATGCCAAGTGCACCCACAACCAATGGCAAATATTTAACCCATGTTGGTACACTATGTGCCGCCGCAACTGTATCATTTTGTGGTAGGATAAAAATGCTATTACCCCAGAATGTTTCTTTTGTAATTTGATGTTCAGCAGAAATATTTACAGTTTCTTCAGCATGAACTTTTTCAGGAGAATCTAATTCATCCGTGACTTCAGCAACATGGTGTTCAGCCACACCCACAAATCCTTGATAGAATACAACACCTGAAAATAACGCACCAATAGCAAGTACCACCAGCGGAATTAACATCACAGGCGGTGATTCATGTACATGTTCCATTGTGTGATGGTCGGCGCGTGGTTTGCCGTGGAATGTCATGATAATCAAACGCCATGTATAAAATGCGGTTAACAATGCCGCCACAATACCGATCCAGTATGCGAAATGACCAAACCATGTGTGCGATGCCCATGCGGATTCCAAAATCATATCTTTGGAATAGAATCCAGCAAAGGGAATAATTCCCGCCAATGCCAAACCGCCAATCCACATCAACGCATATGTGAACGGAATTTTTTTCCAAATACCGCCCATATTACGCATATCTTGTTCATCAGACATTGCATGGATAACAGACCCCGCGCCTAAGAATAACAAAGCCTTAAAGAATGCGTGGGTCATTAAATGGAACATCGCCGCAGGATATGCGGATACGCCAAGGGCGAAAAACATATACCCCAATTGTGACATGGTGGAATACGCAATCACGCGTTTAATATCAAATTGAGTCATACCAATGGTCGCGGCAACAATGGCCGTGAGCGCGCCAACAACACACACAACCATCAATGCAATGGGCGCATATTCATATAATGGTGAAAAACGTGTAATCAAAAACACACCTGCCGTCACCATGGTCGCAGCGTGAATTAAGGCCGATACGGGTGTTGGGCCTTCCATCGCATCGGGGAGCCATGTGTGCAAACCCAATTGCGCCGATTTACCCACCGCGCCAATAAAGAGCAACAAACCAATCAATGTCATGGCATGAATATCATACCCAAAGAAATGGAATGTTGCGGAAGCCTTTGCGGGAACAGAATTAAAAATACCGTCAAATTGAATTGTACCAAACACGATGAACGCGGTCATTAAACCAAGTGCTAATCCTAAATCACCCACGCGGTTGACAATAAACGCTTTCATCGATGCGGCATTTGCGGAATGTTTATGCCACCAAAACCCGATAAGGAGGTATGATGCCAAACCAACCCCTTCCCATCCAAAGAACAATTGAAGCAAGTTATCAGCCGTCACCAACATCAACATCGCAAATGTGAATAATGATAAATACGCCATAAAACGGGGTTTTGAATCATCATGGCTCATATAACCAATTGAATACACATGCACGCAGGCCGATACGATATTGATCACACACATCATCACAACCGATAATTGATCAATGCGAAGTGCCCATGACACGTTGAACGTGCCCGAATTAATCCATTCCATCACCTCAACGGTACGTGGGTTTGAGCCCATGATGACATCAAAAAATAAAGTTACCGACATCACAGCCGATAAGATAACCGCGCCAGAGGTAATAAGTTGCGATGGCAAATCACCCAAACGGCGACCCAATAAACCCACAATGATAAATGCAATGAGTGGCGGAAAAACCGCGAGTAATTCGATCATATAGGGCTAACCTGTCTTGGGTTTAAAAAGAATGGCAATGCAGATTCAAGTTTTGTTGCTTCACCATCTGGTAAGGCTTTAATAAGTTCGTGATCAGGGAGCAATTTTTTAAAAGCATCCTTTGCTTTTTGAAGATTTTCATCGCTTAAACCAAAACGAAAATAAAGTTTATCACCATCTAACGCAAAGCCAACCGATAGCGCGGCAAAACCTGTAGCTTCGTGAAATTTACTACGCAGAGATGTCAAAAAATCATTACCCTTTTCTGTTAAAAAGCTATTCATTTCATCATAAGAAAACATTTTTGTCATGAGTTTACCCTTTCATTGATGCGATATCTTCAACCGCGATTGATCCTTTATTTCGGAAGAAAACAACTAAAATTGCCAAACCAATTGCCGCCTCTGCTGCTGCCACCGTTAAAATAAACATCGTAAAGACTTGGCCAGCAAGATCATTTAGATAACTAGAGAAGGTTACAAAATTTATATTTACCGCGAGTAACATCAATTCGATCGACATCAAAATGATAATGACATTTTTGCGATTCAAGAAAATTCCAAACACGCCGATGGTAAAAATAATCGCCGCGAGCACCAGATAATGGGTTAAGCCAATTTCGAGCATCATATTATTCTACCCCTGTGCCAACAGACACTTTTTGAATTTCCATTGATTGATCTTGGGTACGCGATACTTGGTCACCCACTTTTTGTTTTAACACCCCTGCCCGACGGCGATGCGTTAACACAATCGCGCCGACCATCGCGACCAATAAAATTAATCCTGAGACCTGAAATGCAAACACATAATCAGTGTACAAAACCTGTCCCAAAGATTCCGTATTGCTGATGTCACCCATGGATGCACGCGGGCCGAGATTGCTTAAAATTTGTGGTGCAAATGTCCATGATTTATAAAGTAAGAAAAATTCGATCAATAAAATACCCGCGGTTAAAATTCCCATAGGTACATATTGCATCGCGCCCTTGCGTAAATGAGCAAAATCGATATCGAGCATCATCACAACGAACAGGAATAAAACCGCAACCGCGCCGACATACACAATCACCAAAATCATGGCGATAAATTCTGCGCCCAAAAGCACAAATAATCCCGCCGCATTAAAAAACGCAAGGATCAAAAACAAAACCGAATGCACAGGGTTTTTGGCGGTGATGACCATCAACGCCGATACAATTAACACCAATGCAAATACATAAAAAGCAATTGTCGCTATCATAATGTTATCTTACCTATACGGCGCATCGGCGATTAGGTTTGCGGCAATCTGCGCTTCCCATTTATCACCATTGGCCAAAAGTTTGTCTTTGTTATAATATAATTCTTCGCGTGTTTCGGTTGCGAATTCAAAATTCGGTCCTTCGACAATCGCATCCACAGGGCAAGCCTCGGCGCACAATCCACAATAAATACATTTGGTCATGTCAATATCATAACGTGTTGTGCGGCGTGAACCATCATCACGTGGTTCGGCTTCAATCGTAATCGCCTGCGCAGGGCAAATCGCCTCACATAATTTACACGCGATACAACGTTCCTCGCCATTCGGATAACGGCGCAGAGCATGTTCACCACGGAAACGCGGGCTGATCGGCCCTTTTTCATTCGGGTAATTAATCGTGACTTTTGGCATAAAGAACATGTATTTGAGCGTAAGCAACATGCCCTTGACGATTTCAGTCTAT
>JBIICJ010000035.1:0-18772 GCA_044238965.1 Micavibrio sp.
TTTTTTGCGCGATATGAATCGCATCCATCGAAACATCCACTGCCGTTCCATGGGCACGTTGCATTTCGCACAATAATGTAATTAACAAACATCCTGTGCCTGTACCCATATCAAGGATAGAATTTTTTCTACCATTATATTTTAAGACGGCATCGATTAATGTTTCGGAATCAGGGCGTGGATCAAGCGTATATTCATTGATATCAAAACGCCGCCCATAAAATTCACGCCATCCAAATATGCGCGATAATGGTTCACCGCGCGCGCGCCGCGTCACGATTTCATCAATTTTTTCATCGGTAATATTGGGATATTCTTGCCTAATCCATCGCGATTCCAATAATGGATTATCAACACCAATCGCGACTAATTTTTCTTCTAACATCATATATTTAAATTGGCCAATTTTTCGGCCTGATCTTCGGTAACCAAGGCCTCGATCATCTCCGACAACCCATACCCCGCCATGATGTCATCAATTTTATATAAGGTTAAATTTATGCGGTGATCCGACACGCGGCCTTGCGGGAAATTATAGGTACGAATGCGTTCTGATCTATCGCCCGAACCCACTTGCGATTTACGATCCGCTGCGCGCGTTGCGTCTAATGATTGACGCTGCGCATCATATAAACGCGTTTTCAAAATCTTCATCGCTTTGGCTTTGTTTTTATGTTGTGACCGTTCATCCTGCATCACCACCACCAAACCTGTGGGGATGTGAATAATCCGCACAGCCGATTCTGTCTTATTGACGTGCTGACCACCCGCACCACCTGCGCGGAATACTTCGATCCGTAAATCGGTGGCTTCATTTATCGACATATCGACATCTTCGGCCTCGGGCAATACCGCCACCGTCGCCGCCGATGTGTGCACGCGCCCTTGGGCTTCGGTTTCGGGCACACGTTGCACGCGATGCACGCCTGATTCAAACTTTAAATACGCAAACACATTATGACCGCTGATTTCGGCGATGACTTCTTTATAACCGCCTTTATCGCTTTCCGCCATTTCGACCACTTCGAAGCGCCATCCCATTTTGGCGGCGTAACCACGATACATGCCCAATAAATCACCTGCAAAAATAGCAGCCTCATCACCACCTGTACCCGCACGAATTTCTAAAATCGCGTTTTTGGCATCGTCTTCGTCTTTGGGAATTAAGGTTAATTTGATTTTGGACTCAAGCTCTGGAATTTCCCGTTTTAAATTGTGGTAATCTTCCTTTGCCATTTCTGCCATGTCGGGGTCGGATAATAATGCCTCGGTATCCACATAATCTTGCAATGCTTTTTTATATTTTTTGATGAGTTCAATCACGGGCGTGAGTTCAGAATATTCACGCGTTAATTTGACAAATTTATCACCTGATAAATTTCCCTCGGCCATTAAGGCTGCTAATTCTTCGAACCGCAATTCAATTGGCGCTAATTTGGGTAATAATCCATCCATGTTTATTCTGCCGCCTCTGTGATTTCGCGCGCTTTAATTTCGGCTTCTTTTTGTTCAACCAAAGATACCAAATGATCTACGATTGATTGATCGCCCGTTTGTAAACGATGCGCTTGTTCGCCGCTTAAATAAATTTGATGCGTACCTTTACCGCCGCCCGTCAAACCAATATCAGTCATCAAGGCTTCACCAGGGCCATTCACCACGCACCCGATGACCGATAATGTCATCGGTGTTGTGATATGCGCGAGGCGTTGTTCGAGTTCCGCCACCGTATCAATCACATTAAAATTTTGCCGCGCGCAGGATGGGCACGCAATAACATTGACGCCACGATGACGAAGCCCCAATGATTTTAAAATATCAAACCCGACCTTAATTTCTTCAACAGGGTCAGCCGATAATGACACGCGAATAGTATCACCAATGCCCGCCCATAATAAATTACCCATACCGATGGATGATTTGACTGTGCCCGTGCGCAAACCACCCGCCTCTGTAATGCCCACATGAAGCGGATAATCACAAACGGATGCGAGTTGCATATAGGCCGCGACCGCCATAAACACATCGGACGCTTTGCATGAAATTTTGAAATTATAAAAATCATTATCTTCTAAAATTTGAATATGACGTTGCGCGGATGCCACCATTGCATCGGGACATGGCTCGCCATATTGTTCTAATAAATCACGTTCTAATGATCCTGCATTCACGCCAATCCGAATGGAACAATTATAATCTTTCGCAGCCTTAATCACTTCGCGCACGCGATCATCCGATCCGATATTACCTGGGTTAATGCGCAAACATGCCGCGCCATTTTGTGCCGCCTCAATCGCGCGTTTGTAATGGAAATGAATATCGGCAACAATCGGCACGGTCACTTCGGGAATAATTTGTTTTAATGCCGCCGTTGATTCTTCATCAGGGCATGATACGCGCACGATATCCGCGCCCGCGATTTCTAAATCACGAATTTGTTTGATGGTGGCCGCGACATCACGCGTATCGGTATTCGTCATTGATTGCACCGTGATTGGCGCATCACCGCCCACAGGCACATTCCCCACCCAAATTTTGCGGGAGGGGCGACGCGTAATCATACGCCACGGACGAAGAGAGTTATGATCAGTAACCATGGTCACTTACATGGCGGTTTTTAACAAATTTTTCAATTGAAATTTTATAAAATACCTATTGAACACGGTAATTGCGGATAACTTCGCCCACTTTGCCCAATGGCGCACTCTCAATGCCAGCCTTTTGAATAACAACGCCCCCTGCATTTCCTGCGGTAAGAGTATATTGTTTTCCATCGGCAGGTACCCAAAACTCCTCACCTTGTTTTAATACACGGGAGAAAATAGTTTCATTTTGATCGTTACGTACATCAATCCAACAATCCTGAATCGCTTTGACAGCGGTTGCCTGTGAGGCAACTGTTTTTGGTATCGCAGGCTCTGAGGTTGTTGTTATTATCTGCCCCTCATCTTCGCTAATAATATTTTTTTGAGGTTGTGGTTGTGGTTTTGGTTTTTCTGGCACTGTTAATTGAGCTGATAATGTTGCAGGCACGGAAGGAATAGTATGTTCTGATGAAGAATGTGATACCAAACTCCACAACATTAATATAATAATCAATGCCACGCCTGATGAAATTAATACCCATGTTGGCGGCGCGATGCGATCACGCGTGATATTGGGGAAATGATACACAGGACGTTCTGTTTGAATTTTGGCCTGCTCTTTCAGCAACACCACTAATTTCTCACCATCTAGCCCCAAATAATCAGCATAGGTTTTGACAAACCCGATGATGTAAACTTGCCCTGGTAATTTTTGAAATTCTGATTTTTCAAGCGCATCAATGATATGTGATGAAAAACGTAAGTCACGGTTCACATCTTGTTGTGTTTTATTTAATTGAAGTCGCGCGCGTCTTAAGATTTCGCCTACAGCCAAATCGGTATGGAAGTCATTTGTATCTTCCGTTGGATTTAGTGGGGCGTTATCCGTCATGCCGCTCCTTTTTTATCCAGATCAAAGGCAGTGTGCAGAGCACGCACCGCCAATTCCAAATACGATTCATCTATCAGCACACTCACCTTAATTTCTGAAGTGGTGATCACTTGAATATTAATTTTTTTATCTGATAAGGCTTGGAACATTCTTTGCGCCACACCTGCATGCGAACGCATCCCAATTCCCACTACAGAAACTTTGGCAACTTTGTCATCAGTTGTAATCAACGCACTCTTCATGGCTTTGACTGACCGCAAAGTTGTCATCGCTGCATCCAAATCGGCACGCGGCAATGTGAATGTCATGTTGGTATATTTACCATCGGTCGACACGTTTTGAACGATGATATCAACATTCACGCCAGCTTCCGCCAACGGCGTAAAAATGCTGGCGGCGACACCGGGTAAATCAGGCACGTTCATAATCGTTACTTTGGCTTCATCGCGCGTGAAGGCCACGCCATTTACAATCATCTGTTCCACGATATCTTCCTCTTTTAACACTAATGTTCCGGGTAAATCACTACCAATTTCAGGCGCGAATGTTGATAAAACCTGTAATTTGACACCATAGGCCATTGCCAATTCGACTGACCGCGAATGCAATACTTTTGCACCCAAAGATGCTAACTCTAACATTTCTTCATACGATATGCGGGAAATTTTTTTGGCGCGTTCCACTACACGCGGGTCTGTCGAATAGACACCATCAACATCTGTATAGATATCACATCGATCTGCCTTTATTGCAGCGGCAAGCGCAACTGCTGTTGTATCCGATCCGCCGCGACCCAACGTTGCCACGCGCCCTTTTTCATCAACACCTTGAAAGCCTGCGACAACTGGCACAATATTTTGCTCTAACTGATCAAGTAAATTTTTTGGATTAATATCGATGATGCGCGCGCGTGAATGTTGTTCATCACATATAATCGGCACTTGCCATCCCGCAAATGAACGGGAATTCACGCCACGTTTTTGTAAAGCGATCGCCATCAATCCTGCCGTGATTTGTTCGCCACTTGCGACCACGGAATCGTACTCATAGTCATCAGGGTTATCATTGATTGAATTACAATATCCAATCAACCGATTAGTTGTACCCGACATGGCGGACACAACGGCCACAACTTTGTTGCCACGTTTGACCTCTGCCACAATTTTTTCTGCGGCAGTTTCAATACGGGACGGATCGGCAACGGACGTACCACCAAATTTCACAACGATTACTGACATGGGATGAAATATCCAAAATTTTTCAAAGAAAATCAACAGACTATTGGACAAAGTTCATATTTCATTCTATATAAATTTTATGTCACAGGCGACCATCAATCCATCTGAAATTGACCATTTTGCCAAAGATTCCATGAATTGGTGGGATGAGAATGGTGCATTTGCCCCGTTGCACAAATTAAACCCAGCTCGCCTTTCTTATTTGAAATCACAAATCACCGCCCATTTCGGGTCAGTAAAGGGGTTAAATATCCTTGATATTGGTTGTGGGGGTGGATTGGTGTGTGAACCTCTCACCCGCCTCGGCGCACACATGACAGGCATTGATGGTGATGCTCAAGCGATTGACATAGCCACATCACATGCCAAAGGAAATCAATTAGATATCAAATATTTATGCGGTGATGCTCAAAGCCTAATTCAATCAAAAAAACGTTATGATGTCGTACTCGGGCTCGAAGTGATTGAGCATGTGAATGACCCTGATATTTTCATAGATATGATGACTCAATTGGTAAAACCGAATGGCCTTCTCATTCTGTCCACACTCAATCGCACGCCCAAATCTTATGCGCTTGGCATCGTCATGGCGGAATATGTGTTGCGGTGGGTACCGCGCGGGACTCATTCATGGCAGAAATTTGTAAAACCATCAGAACTCAGCCGTATGTTGCGCCGCCGCAATTGGGATGCGCATGACATCACGGGACTGATTTATAATCCTCTTAGCGATAGTTTCTCACTCTCACCATCGGATGTTGACGTGAATTATTTTCTAACCGCGCGTAAAGCACCCTAGCTTTTCCCGACCAAGGGTCTAAATTAGACAGTATGAATCATCTCATTGTTCCAGCGATCATCATCGCTATGTTGTCTGTTCTTATTGTTATGGGTCTGGGGATCTTTAGCATGGCCAAGGGCGGCGAATTTAACAAAAAATACGGCAATAAAATTATGCAAGCGCGTGTTATCCTGCAAGGTGCGGCGCTTGGCTTAATCGCACTCGCCTTTTTGTTATCACAAAAATAAATAAGGAATTTCATCATGAAAATTTTAGTCCCCGTCAAACGTGTCGTTGATTATAACGTGAAAATTCGCGTGAAGGCTGATCAATCAGGTGTTGAACTTGCCAACGTGAAAATGTCGATGAATCCATTTGATGAAATTGCCGTAGAAGAAGCCGTTCGTTTAAAAGAAAAAAATATTGCAACCGAAATTGTGGTTGTGACCATCGGCCCCGCTGTCGCGCAAGATGTGTTACGTACCGCCATGGCAATTGGTGCCGATCGTGGTATTTTGGTACAAACTGATCAACCGATTGATTTGGGCGGTGTTGAACCTCTCGCCGTTGCTAAAATTTTAAAAGGCATTGTTGGCGAAGAAAATCCAGACCTTATCATCATGGGCAAACAATCAATTGATGATGACAGCAACCAAACGGGGCAAATGTTATCGGCATTATTAAATTGGCCGCAGGCGACCTTTGCATCTAAAGTTGAAATTGCGGACAAAACCGCATCGGTCACACGCGAAATTGATGGCGGCCTTGAAACAATCAAAATGAATTTACCCGCGATCATCACAACCGATTTGCGTTTAAACGAACCACGTTACGCGGCTTTGCCCAATATTATGAAGGCAAAACAAAAACCGCTTGCGACAAAAACACCTGCCGATTACGGCGTGGATACGGCACCGCGGTTAAAAGTGATATCAGTTACCGAACCCGCCAAACGTGTGGGCGGCGGTAAAGTATCATCGGTTGATGAACTCATCACCAAATTAAAAACCGAAGCCAAAGTTATTTAATCGAGAAAAGGAATTTACCTCATGTCCATTCTTGTTATCGCCGAACATGATCACAATAATTTAAAATCAGCGACATTAAATACGATCACCGCCGCGCAAAAATGCGGATCAGACATTCATGTCTTGGTTGCGGGGCACAACGCGGGAGGCGCAGTCGCGGCTGCACAAAAATGCGCGGGCGTTGCCAAAGTATTGCACGCGGATTCCCAACAATTTGCGCATTTTTTACCCGAAAATTTGGCACAAACTATTGCGGATATCGCCAAAAATTATGCGTATATTCTCGCTCCTGCCACTTCTTTTGGGCGCAATATTTTACCGCGCGTTGCAGGTCTGTTAGATGTGCAACAAATTTCAGATGTGGTTGAAATTGTATCAGGTGATACATTCCGTCGCCCCGTTTATGCGGGCAATGCCATTTTGACCGTGCAATCATCGGATGCTATCAAATTGCTCACCGTGCGCGGAACAGCGTTCGGTGCCTGCGCGCAAGACGGATCAGCATCTATCGAAACAATTACGCCATCATCAATACCAAACCGCGCAGAATTTGTGTCACAAGAACTCACAAAATCAGAACGTCCCGAACTCACATCCGCCAAAATTGTGGTGTCGGGTGGTCGCGGCGTTGGTTCAGCCGATAATTTTAAATCTATCGTTGAAACATTGGCGGATACAATGGGCGCAGCCGTTGGCGCATCACGCGCGGCGGTTGATTCAGGTTACGCGCCGAATGATTATCAGGTTGGGCAAACTGGCAAAGTGGTTGCACCCGAATTATATGTTGCCGTTGGGATTTCAGGCGCTATTCAACATTTGGCGGGTATGAAAGATTCAAAAACCATTGTGGCGATCAACAAAGATCCCGATGCACCAATTTTCGCAGTGGCCGATTATGGGTTGGTGGGTGATTTGCACGCGCTTGTGCCTGAACTCACACAAAAATTAAAAGGTTGATTTAATCTTATCCAACCACTTCATCTTTTAACGTCGTTAATGAAAACGCGCTTCCTGTTTTTGTTTCGGGGAATATTGTCCCGTCCATAAAAATATCATCCAATATGGCGCCGCTTAAATTTGCACCCGTTAAATCAGCACCTGATAAATCAGCACCTGATAAATTAGCAAAACTGAGATCAACATTTAATAATTTTGCATTTTTTAAATTTATGCCGCGCATATCAGCATATTTAAATTCAGAATCGCTTAAATCACACGGTGCGAATTTTGCCCCTGCACCCGCACCTAACATCAATGGTGACATGTTGGCGCCTTGTAACTTTGCATGTGAGAAGTTGGTTTGCGTTAAACTGCTTCCGCGGAAATCGGCACGTTCACAATCACACCGACGAAAATCAGATCCATCCAATTGCGCGCTTTGCATTTGTACCGCGAATAAATTCATACCAAAAAATTTAGTCTCGCGCGCCTTAATCGCAGTTAATCGTTCTTGCTTCAACGATTTTAAATCGCGCATATCATATCCTGATAAATTTAATTGTGCGCCCTTTTGTCCGCCCGATGTTACCCACGATAAATGATCTTCAATCAATGATTGCAATGGTGTATCTAGTGCCGAAATTGATACGCCCAAATTATGGTCAGTCAATGCCCGTGAGAAATCTATACCAATTTCTTTTAATTTATCAATATTGACGCCTGCGAAAATTGTTTTGTTTAAAATCGCACCAAAAATTTGTACGCCATTTAAAACCGCACCTGTTAAATCTGTGTTTGATAAATTCGCCCCGCGAATATCGGCCTGAGTCATATTCACGCCCGCCATAATCGCATCAGAAAAATCAGCATTCGTTGCCATCACACCGACCAAACGCGCACCCGATAAATTGGCACCACGGAAACTGACAGGGCGCGGTTGTTGGTATTGTCCAACATTCGTAATCGCGCCAGAACGCAGATCGGCACGATCAAGATCAGCTCCATTTAGATTCGCGCTTTCAATGCGCGCACCACGCATATCAGCACGCAGAAAATTGGCATTGATCAATTTTGCGCCCGATAAATCACAGGCGTATAAAACTGCCTCTTGAAATGAAGCGTTTTCCAAATCCATTTTACACAGCAAACATCCTGAAAAATCGGCTTGGCGTAAATCCCGCCCCTTTAATGACAAGCCCGTCAAATCTGCCCGTTTTAGTGTCGCTCGACGACCGCCCAAACGCCCCTGTAAAAAACGTTCATGCAGCGAAATAAGCCCATCCAATTGAGATTGCGTGAATACTTCATAATCAGCGGGAGATGTTGGAATCATATCTCTATCTTGCCTGTAAAACCTTATGACTTCGTTACGATCTCATCAAAAAAAGCTAAAGCTTTATCTGAAGTCCAATCAATATGTCCTTCTAATATCATAATAATCTTACCATTTGGGTCGATAATTAAACTTGTGGGTAATCCATTGGTTTCGATCGATGTTCTGACCTTTAATTGATGATCATAGGCAAACGTCAGTCCTGAGACTTTATGTTTTGTCATAAATTGCGATAATTTTGAGATGTCTGTGTTATTATCAAAGGATAATGCCAATACATTTAAACGCCCTGCATAATGAGTTTGTAGCGCGGCAAGCGACGGTAATTCCGCAACACACGGCGCGCACCATGTCGCCCACAAATTTAAAACCGTCCATTTACGTGAAATAGCCGTGCGCAATGGCTGTTCTTTCCCATCCATAAACAGCACAGGATCATTCGGCACAACCCCGCTCCCAGCTCTGGTTGCCATGAACTGCCCCGTAAATGTTGTGGTTATGGGTGCCTTCAGGTCAATGGGCTTTACAGGTGGGTGGGTTGGAAACCATAAATATCCTAATGCTACGAATATTGCCCCCAATAAAATACCAAATATTTTGACAAAGTATGGTCTCATCTATAGGTTTCCTTCATGCAAAAACTATTACTATTCATCTTAATTATTTCCGCAACGGTTGCGATCTCTGCCTGTGGCATTAAGCCCAAAACATTAGATGCGCCCGATGCAGGTATTGAGGATCAATTCCCCAATACCTATCCTTATTCACCACCACAATCAAAATAGGGTATCTATGTCCGCCTATCAATATCGAAACAACGTTTTATTCGTTGAATCTATCCCCCTGACCAAAATCGCCGATGAATTTTCAACGCCGTGCTTTGTGTATTCAGAAACAAAAATCCGTGAACAAGTAGCGGCATTGCAGACGGCGCTTCATTCACGTTGGACAGGCAAGCGTAAAATTTTCCTGGCCTATGCGATGAAAGCCAACAGCAATAAATCAATTTTGCAATTGATGCATTCCCTCGGGTGTGGAATGGACATTGTATCGGGCGGTGAATTATTGCGCGCCCGCGCGGCGGGTATTCCTGCTGATCATATTATTTTCTCTGGTGTCGGCAAAACCGATGACGAATTACGTTTAGCATTAAATGAAAATATTCATCAAATTAATGTGGAATCATCGGCGGAACTCGCGCGTTTAGATGAAATTACCAATGATACAAAACAAACAATTAAAATCGCGTTGCGTTACACACCCGATGTGGTCAGTGGCGCCCACGCCAAAACCAGCACGGGCGAGGAAGAAAATAAATTCGGTTTAACCGAAGACGAAATTACTGATCTATTTGTGAAATATCAAAATCATCCCTATTTAAAATTACGCACATTATCAATGCATATCGGATCAGGCGTACCCACATTAACCCCGTTTGAAGAGGCATTTAACCATCTGGCATCCATGATCAAAGATTTGCGTAGCCGTGGATGTACCGTCAGCGATGTTGATTTGGGTGGCGGCTTATGGGTTCCGTATGAGGACGGTGTACCGCATGCGCCGCTTGATGATTATGCTGAATTGATCACACGTATTTTTGCCTCTTTAGATATAAATATCTCTCTCGAACCTGGGCGGTTATTAATTGCGGAATCATGCGCATTATTGACGCGCGTTATCTATACCAAAGAGCGCGAGAATAAAAAATTTGTGATTGTTGATGCGGGTATGAATGATTTAATCCGCCCGACATTATACGAAGCACATCACCCTATTTTACCTGTTCATCATGAACCAAACGCGCCCACCGCACCATGCGATGTTGTGGGGCCTGTGTGTGAAACGGGTGATTTTTTTGCGCTTGATCGCATATTGCCAACGTCGCTCGATCGCGGCGATGTAATCGCCATCATGGTATCAGGTGCGTATGGAACGGTGATGAGTTCATTATATAACACCCGCCCCTTTGCCGCCGAAGTGATGGTTAAAAGTGATAATGCGCGTTTAATCCGCAAACGTCAGAATCTAGAAGATATTTGGAAAGACGAAATTTAAATCACTCAACCGATGTGACTTTGATTTTTGCCGCAACTGATGGTGGCGCACGGAATGAAAATGGAATGATTATTTCCGACTCGCCCTTCATTATTTCTGTTTCTGATTTTACCAATTGCGTTGACACAATGCGGTCATTATTCGCCAATAAAAATACTTTGAATGCAGGCAATATCTGTTCTTTTTCTGATAAATTAATAATACGGAATGTACCTTTTAAATCTTGCTCAGATGATTCAAATTTAATTTGATCCAACATTAATTCTGATTTTACAGGCGCAAACATCGGGCGTGCAATTGATAAAATAATCCAAACCAATACCGCAACAATTGCTAATGCCGACACAAATGCCGCAATCTCACGTTCATATGTTCCGAACCATGCCTTACCAGATAAATTTATTTGCTTTTCTTTTTTCTGTTTTGAAGTCGCGGCATGTTCACGCGATTTATTTAATTCGGGGGGGCGTTCCAATTTAATTTCTTGTCCGCTTGATTCTGCGGCACGCGGCATATCAGGTGCATCAGCTACATTATGTGCCTCTGGCGCATCATCTTGAATATTATCCACCAATTTCTGCAAATCATCTAATGAATCGCGCGCCGCTTCCTGAAACCAACTGTGAGAGCACTTCCCGCACTTTACCGTGCGGCCTTTTTCGCCCAAAGCTTCGGCTGAAACCATAAATTTTGCAGAACATGAGGGACAATTTAGAATCATGTCTTTAATATAAGTCAGTTTTTAGGTATTTTTCTAGCCATGATTAAATTTGAACATGTTGGCCTGCGTTATGGTATTGGCCCCGAAGTCCTCAGTGATATCAATTTCACCCTGACATCGGGTTCGTTTCATTTCCTATGTGGCCCCAGCGGTGCTGGTAAAACGTCATTGATGAGTCTTCTCTATCTCGGGCGTAAGCCAACGCGCGGGCTTGTTACCATGTTTGAACAGAATATCGGCTCGCTCACCCGTGAAGAGCTTATTCCTCTTCGTCAACAAATCGGCGTGGTTTTCCAAGATTTCCGCCTGCTCAATCACCTCACCACTTTTGACAATGTGGCCTTGCCATTACGTATCCAAGGCGTTTCAGAAAAAGAAATCAAAACCAATGTCACTGAATTATTAGAATGGGTTGGGTTGGGTGATTGTATCAACCGCCTGCCCGTGACTTTATCGGGGGGTCAACAACAACGTATCGCCATCGCCCGTGCCGTCATCACCCAACCCAAATTATTATTGGCCGATGAACCAACGGGAAATTTGGACGATGAAATCGGTATGAAATTAATGGGGTTATTTGAACAATTAAACCATATGGGCACAACGATTTTGATTGCGACTCACTCCCTTAATATTTTGGAAAAATTCCCGCATCCGCGCTTAATTTTGGATAAAGGGCATTTGCATGTGTTTGAACCAACCCAAGCCGTGAGATCTGCGTCATGAAACATACCTATCCCGTTTTGTTTGGCTTGCCCGATAAATCACGCCGTTTTGATTTGCCTCTGCATACACGTTTGGGCACAGAATTTTTGGTCATGTTATTGGCATTAATGACCAGCCTATGTTTGCTCACCGCGATTGGCAGTATATCACTCAGCCAAATGGCGCAAGGCTGGCAATCAAATTTAGAAAATACACTCACCATCGAAATTCCTTACGGCAAAGATAAAGATGCAACTGCAACCGCTGTGATGGATGTGGTTGAAGATCACCCTGCCGTTAAATCTGCAACACGCATGACCGACGAAGATGTATCAACAATGCTGAAACCATGGCTAGGGGCAATTGATAATGTTACCGATTCATTGCCCATTCCCACATTAATTACCATTCAATTAAATAAGGCCGATCCTGAAAAATTAGATGATTTAAAGAAATCAATTTTTAACATCTCTGATAAAATTTCAATGGATGGGCACGAAGAATGGTTGGGGGATTTGCGCCACCTATCCCATGGCGTACAATTTATTGGATTAATTTTAATGTTGTTTATTTCCGTTGTGACCTATTTCACCGTCAGTGGTGCGGTACGTTCCCGCATGGCGATTCACCAAACCGAATTAGAATTACTTCATATTATGGGCGCGCATGATAAATATATACGATCACAATTTCAAAAATATATTTTGTTGCTCACTGGCAAAGGAATTTTGATTGGAACAATCGCGACATTAATATTCCTTGGGTTAATTTATATTGCCTCTACTCAATTCCCCGCCACATTGCCGAAATTTACATTTTACCCCGCACAATTAATCGCGCTTCCTGCTGTAGTGGCAGCACTTGTGCTCATTTCTCTGCAGGCCGCACGTCATACGGTATCGCATGTTTTAAAGGAAATACCATGAAAATTGGGGCGTTTTTATCCTTTACAACATCGGCATTTTGGCTTGCGATCATCATTCCCATTTTATTATGGGCGGGTGGTTATATCGTGTTCACAGGCACAGTCGCCAATATGATGGAGCCAAAAAAATTAGAAAAAACAGATACGATCATCGCGCTGACGGGCGGCACAAACCGTATTACGCGGGCGCTTGATATCGCGATTGAACAAAAAAATAAAAATTTACTTATCAGCGGTGTTCACAAAGATGTTAAATTCAAAGAATTATTATCAACATGGGATTATAAATCAAAAAAAATTCCGAAATGTTGTTTTGAATTAGGATATAATGCAGGCAACACACTCGAAAACGCACTTGAGGCACGTGATTGGGTACGCCAAAAAAATGCAAATTCTATTCGCCTGATCACTGCCAATTATCATATGCCCCGATCATTGTTGGAATTTCATCATGCTATACCTGAGGCAAAAATAATTCCGCATGCTGTAATGCCCGATGGATTATCGGCACGAAACCAAAAATTTTGGCGTATTTGTTTTATTGAATACCACAAATTTATCATTAGTTTTGCTCGCATTTTATTCTACCCCACCGAAACCGACCCCGTGTTACCACCGCTTCGTCCAAAATAATTCTATAGGATTTTCAAATGACTCTTATTCGTCAGATTTTATTTAATATCTGCTTTTATGGCTTTACATTTTTGTATTGCTTTGTTGGGTTGCCGACTTTGTTATTGCCGCGCCCAATCTACTTCAAAATTTTATTGTGGTATTTCAACACCGTTTATAAGATTGAAAAATATGTATTGGGGTTAGATTACGAAGTTCGTGGTTTAGAAAACTTGCCATCCGATGGACGTTACATCATCGCCGCTAAACATTTTTCGGCGTATGAGACCATGAAATTGCATATCCTGTTTCCTGACCCCGCCATCATTATGAAACGTGAATTAAAATCAATTCCGTTATGGGGATGGCATGCCGCCAAATCAGATATGATTTTTATTGATCGCGGATCGCGCGATGTTGCCTTAAAATCAATTATTAAAGGCGGAAAACGTATGAAAGATTTGGGCCGTCCCATTATTATCTTCCCGCAGGGAACGCGCGTGAATATTGATGACACCACCCAAAACCGCCCCTATAAATTTGGAATTATGCGCATGTATGATGAATTGCAATTGCCCATTATTCCACTCGCGATGGATAGCGGTGTCTATTGGGGTAAAAATGCGTTTTTGAAAAAATCGGGCACAGCCGTGTTTGAATTTTTACCGCCCATCCCTGCGGGTTTAGACACACAAACCGCGTTTCAAACTATGGTCAATGCCATTGAAACAACATCACAAAAATTAGTATCCGAAGCCATTACAAAAACATCGTCATGAAAAAATTTCTAATTATTCTATTATTTGGTTTCGTATCAATCTATGCCATTGCATGGGTCGCCAGTATTTCTATTTATGCCAATTTTTCAAAATCATTGGTAAATACAGACGGACAAATTGCGACAATTGATGGGTTTCCGTTATTCCCGCGTCTTACTTTCTCCGGCACGTACCAATTTAAAGACGGCACCATTATTCAAACGCCTGCGCTGCACATATCTGGCTTTCCATTTCCTGCGCAACGATTAAATATATCAACGGTGCAAGGATTAAGCATTCGTGCCTCCTATTGGGTAACCGACATTCCTATTGATCAATTAGATATAAAATTTCAAATTCCACTTCGCATGCCGCACACAAATTTAAAATCCGATTGGGTATCATGGCAACAAACAAATGATATCATCACCATTGATACGCTCCGCCTGCAATCAAAAGAATTCGTGTTAAATGGCACAGATGGATTATTGCAGATTAATCAAAATTTAGAATGGGATGGTGCAATCACAACACGTTTGATTGGCACCGATCAATTCGTCATGTCATTATCGGAACAGGGTATGATTCCGCCCAAAGCCGCGCTTACCGCGCAAAGTTTTTTGCAATTTTTAACGCGCACCGACGAAGTGACGGGTGAACGTTTTATTCAAACCAGCCTGCAAATGCGTAACAATACGCTATATATTGGCCCTGTACGCGTGGCTTCTATTCCGCCCCTGACGCTAAAATAATGTTTTTAAATTTTCTTATAGGATAATGGTGTGGGATACCCGCCAATGCTACGCACCGCAACACCATCTTTGTTTAAATATGTTTTGATTGACGCAATCAAATCGTCTGTCGCTGCAATATAATGTTTTACCTCAACAAAAAACGATCCGTTATGCCCGAAAATGGCAATTGGTTCTAACGATGCTTTTTTGAATGATTCCACAACGCGGGCTTGGCTGATGCCATCGGCGTTAGATATTAAAATAACTGAATGATCATCATCCGATGTATCAAAACCTGATTTGGAAATCACCAGTGCAGGATGATTTTCAAATTTGTAATTTTCTTTGTGACCATAAGGCAATCGTTGAATGATATTTAAATGCGGAAATAATGTCATATCAACCCACCATGGTGATGGATCATCAACAGAGGGATATGGCAGAACGGCAAAGTTTACCTTACCCTCATTGACATTATTTAACATCGAACGGACTTGTTCCCCGCGGGACATAGGCAACACAGACCCGAAATAATCGCGCGCCATATCCCAATAATGATGCGCCGCTTGTTGATCATGGCGAGGGTCATAGACAACAACCGATAATCCTGTTTGCAGTAATGAAATTGATCCCACCAATTCACGCCAAATACGCACAATGGTTTCTTCGGGTAACGGCGCACGATGACGCGCGAGCAATCGACGGATCATCCGCGCTTCACGTGCGGGTTGAACAATTTGAATGCCGTTTTTCTTTTTTTCTTCGGAAATTTTCATGACCAAATCAGCACGTTCGAGCAACAAATCATGCACGTTGTTATCAAGTTCATCGATGCGTTTGCGGATTTTGTCTAATTCTTCTGTTTGATACATAATATACCCTACTCTGTTTTATCAAATTGCGATGGTGATGTTTGCGCCTTGAAAGTCGTGCGTCCGCGCACGGCAATTTTACTGCCATCACCTTTTTCAATACCTGCATAAACTTGTTTTGTCGCCTCGACGATATGTAACCCCGCGAGCGCAGGGCATAAAAACGGCCCGCATACTTCAAATGTTTTTGATGAAGCTTCAATCCAGCGAAAGCGTAATGGCGGCGTGTATAACGCGCCCGTATGACGTTCATACACAAATTTATAATCGCGCAATAACCATCGCAGTTGATCCATTGTTGATGGCGACCCATGCCCAAAGGGTGACCAGACGGCGCGCGCCCAAAACCCCATACGGTTTGGCGTGACGATTAATAATTTTCCATTGCCTTTTAAAATGCGCCAGATTTCTTGTAAATTCGCCGATAATAATTCCGCATGTTCAAGTGAATGAATTAAAATCACCCGATCAACCGAATTTGTTTCGATGGGTAATTCTGATTCCTCGGCAATTGCTGTTAAATTTTTATCTGCGCTCGGCCATGGTTCTGCGCCCAATCGTGCGGGTGAAATGGCAATACATGTTTCCGCGTGAGTTAAAAATTGATCTAAATATGGTTGTGCGTATCCAATACCCACCACGCGTAATGATTTACATTCACCCCACCACTCAGTCATCACTGACTTTATGACCGCACGAGTCATTTTTCCCATTGGGTGTTTATAAAACTCAGAAAGATCATAAACCGAGCGGTACATTATTTTAACATCGCCTCTAATTGATGGATGAGCGGCTTATCAGCCTCTGGCATTTCCAATGAATATAAATCGAGCACATCAACCCATTGAAGCGCACTATGTTCGGTTGATGTGGGAATACCACTCCACACGCGAATGGCAAATAACGGCATAATTAAATGAAAATCATCATATGAATGTGATGCAAACCCAACGGGTGACATACAACATGGGCGTGTTTCGATTTGTAATTCTTCGCGCAGTTCACGCATGAGCGCATATTCGGGCGTCTCGCCCTCTTCTAATTTGCCGCCAGGAAATTCCCACATGCCGCCAAATGATTTATGGGCGGGACGTTGTGCAATTAAGACACGCCCCCGAAAATCAATTAAGGCGCCAGCGGCCACCATCAAGATCCGTTTTGATGACGGGTCAGGTGGTGGTAACGCTAGCGCCTCTGCACAATTCACGTTTTTATGTTTGGCTTATTGCGCCGGAGCGGTTTCAATCGCCGCAGGAGCTTCTGGCTCAGCTGGCGCTGCTGCTGGTGCATCTTCCGCCTTTGGTGCCGGTAATGGGTTGCCATTCACATCAAAGCGTTCGATTTTCGCGCCTGCATTCCATTGTTTCACCAACTCATCCAAAATTTTACGACGCTCATTTACCGCCAATGCTTCGCGCACTTTTTCAAATGCAGGTGCAGGAGCCGTACGTTTATCTTCAACCTTGATCACGTGGAAACCAAATTGTGTTTTCACAGGTGTTGATGATATGTCGCCTTTGTTCATCGCAAAAGCGGCGTCTGCAAATGGTTTAACCATCGCATCTTTGGTGAAGTAACCCAAATCACCACCTGAATCTTTATTCGATGGATCTTTGGAAAATTCTTTTGCCAACGCATCAAAGTTTGCACCACCTTTTAATTTTTCGATGATCTCTTTGGCTTTGTCTTCTGAATCAACCAAGATGTGACGCGCACGAACTTCTTCGGTTGGCTTGCTTTTCGCAACAGCTTCATCATAAGCCGCCTTCAAACGCTCATCGGTGATTTGTTTTTCAATTTCTTTTTCAACATAAACCGCGCGCATGATTTGCACTTTTGCATCTTCCATACGTTTTTCAACTTCGGAATCATTTGCCAAACCAGATAATTTCTCTGCCTTCACATCAACGATTTTTGCATTGATGACTTGCTCCAAAGCCATTGGGAAAATTGTTTCAACTGGAAGCTGCTGCATTTGTGGCGGCAAAGCTGTGATAAATTTGATAACCTCTGAACGCTTGATCTCTGCCCCATCAACCTTGGCGACAACGGGGTCATCCCCTTTGGATGCCTCATCTGCGCCTTTTTCAGCGGCGGTTTCAGTGGTTGAACCATCTTTTTTGTCTGTTTTTGTGGACATAAAGGCGACACCCGCGCCAATCAACGCGATAATAGCAACTAAAATAGCGATTGTTTTGCCGTTCTTGCTCATAACTTTTCCTTTTCGGGTTGAACTATTCATAGAAAATGATTACGTATTCTGCATAGTCAAGGGGCGGATGCAAGCCCATGAAAGGAATTAGTATTATGTTATTATCCCTCGCCACGAAAATCTTTGGCTCGAGCAATGATCGTATTCTGAAAAATTACCAAAAACTTGTTCCCGTTATCAATGACTTGGAACCGCAATTCCTTGCACTTAACGACGACCAACTCCGCGCCAAGACCGCTGAATTCCGTTTGCGTTTACAAAATGGCGCATCACAAGAATCAATCCTTCCCGAAGCTTTTGCCACCGTTCGTGAAGCCGCGCGCCGTACGCTCGGGCTGCGCGCATTCGATGTGCAATTAATCGGTGCGATGGTGTTGAATGC
>JBIICJ010000093.1:0-4676 GCA_044238965.1 Micavibrio sp.
TATAAAGGCCTTGGTGATTTCAAAAAACAACATGGTTTGGTTGATGGTGCAACACCTGATACGGCGGCGGATTTTGCCCGTGCGGCGAACCCTGATTATCAAGTGCCAGAATCGTCTAGTAAAATCACATCACCATTATTTCCACCGCTTACAATTTGATCTTTAACCGCAGGGGGGCAGAGTCAAATAAGAGATCACAGAGTTTATTTTTAAATTTTTATTTTGAATCTTCTGCGAACTCTGTGCCTCTGCGGTTTAAAAAAACGGTTAAAATCACATCACCATTATTTCCACCGCTTACAATTTGATCTTTAACCGCAGGGGGGCAGAGTCAAATAAGAGATCACAGAGTTTATTTTTAAATTTTTATTTTGAATCCTCTGCGGTTTAAAAAAACGGTTAAGATCAGTCACCATCGCCTGGTTTGGGGGAAAACCATTCCGCAAATTTATTGGGTTTGTCTTTAAATTCCGCGGCTTCTGGCAGGGCGGGTTTTTTCCGTGTGATCACAGGCCATGATTCAGTTGTTGAATATTTGCGGTTCATCTCAAGCCATTCATCGGCGCGTTTGTCTGTGTCGGGTAAAATCGCCTCAATCGGGCATTCGGGTTCACACACGCCGCAATCAATACATTCATCGGGATTGATGACGAGCGTATTTTCACCCTCATAGAAACAATCCACGGGGCATACTTCAACACAATCAGTGTGTTTGCACTTAATACAGACTTCGGTGACGACAAACGTCATGGGATATGGTGATCCTTTCGTGCCTTGTTGGTATCGATTTTACGGGAAAAAATCAAGAGGGGCTATCACGAGTATTGGATGGTTAATGCGCCATTTTGGGCGGTAATATTAGCCATCGTTCCAAACCTTAATGCGTGGTTACGTGTTCCATGCCCGATGGGGGCATTCATAACCACGGGGATATTTAAGTCCGAAATATGGTCTTTGATAATATCAGATAAGGTAAAGCCATAAGGGCGACCTGTATCCGCAGGATTTAAAAATTCACCGATGATAATGCCTTTTAATTCAGAAAAAGGAAGCGATTCACGCAATTGCCACATCATACGGTCAATACGGCTCAATTCCTCATTCACATCTTCAATGAATAATAGAGCATCAGTATAATCAGGCATATGAGGCGTGCCAATTAATGAACAAATCATACTTAAGGTTCCGCCCATTAATTTCCCTGTGCCGATACCATCACGTAAAATGGTGACATCATTCCATGTTTTTTGATCGTGAAGATTGAGGATGGATTGCAATGATTCCGCATCCACGCGCCCCAGATTTTGTACTGTCGGCATATGATATGATTCAATAAATGAATGGGTATGAATGGCGTGAAGCAATGCCGTGATATCACTAAACCCGCCACATGGTTTTGCATGTGTGCGGATTAAATCAAAATCGAGCAAATGCAAAAAATGCGCGGCTCTGTTTCCGCCGCACGCACCGATAATGAGATCGACATCTTTATCAATGAATAAATCATGTAAGGCGCTGGCTTTTTGTGCGGACGTGCCAGCCGATTGATTGAGTGCCGTATAAGTTTGCGGATGAATTTTTGTTTTTAATCCCATGCCGCGCAATATTTCAACGCCTTGCGCGAAACGTATTTCATCAATGGATGATGATGGCGCCATAATGCCCACGGTTTGCCCCGCAGTAATGGAGGGGAATGATAAAAACGGTTGTTTATACATATATATCTTTTACCACGGGGCGTGTTTATTCGCCACCCTTTAGTGCTTGGAATGCTTCTAATGCCGCATTACGAGCCTCATTATGATCGATAATTGGGCTCGGATATTTTGATGTGCCAAATTCAGGAATCCATTTTTTGATATAGGTATGGTTAGGATCAAATTTTTCCATTTGCGTTGTAGGGTTAAAGATGCGGAAATATGGTGCGGCATCCGCGCCGGTGCCCGCGACCCATTGCCAGCTTGCGGCATTATTGGCGAGATCTGCATCAAATAAAGTATCCCAAAACCAATCTTCGCCTGACCGCCAATGATAACGCAAATGTTTCACCAAGAATGATCCCACAACCATGCGCACACGGTTATGCATGTAACCCGTTGCATATAATTCACGCATACCCGCATCCACCATGGGGTAACCTGTCATGCCAAATTTCCATGCATTTAATTTATCATCGTCAATGTCCGCCCACGGGAAGTTATCAAAACGTGAATTCCAATTTTGTGTCGGTAATTCATGAAAATTATACAGCAAGGAATGTGAAAATTCGCGCCATCCTAATTCCGCATGAAATTTATCCAAATGCGATTCCAATCCGTTTGATAGCGCATGATGTTTTGCCGCATGCCAGATTTGATAGGGTGAGATTTCGCCAAAATGTAAATGGGGTGATAGGCGCGAGACAGATTGTTTTGATGGCACATCGCGCCCTTCTTTATAATCAGAAATGCCATGCTCTAAAAATTGAGTGAGACATTTTGCGGCGCCGATTTCGCCAATACTCCATGATGCAATGATGGAATCTTTCCATGGCAAAGATGGTAATAATTTTAAATCATCAGATGGGGCATTATGATCAAATAAATTCAATGATTTTGGTGCGGGCAGGGGTGATTGCGGTTCACCCTTTGGTAAACAACCCTTACGATAAAATGGCGTAAAAACTTTGTACGGCGTGCCGTCATCTTTGGCGATTGTCCAAGGCTCCCATAACAAGGACGCACAAAAACTTTGTACGTTCACACCGCGATCAATGAGATCATTTTTTATTTTTGAATCGCGCGTCATGCGCCACGGTTCATAACATCTATTCCACAAAACTGATTTCACATCATGCGCAGCGCAAAGGCGCGGAATAATCTCATCAGCCTTACCACGCAGAATTAATAATTTTCCGTTTAATGATTTGTTGAGTGCATTTAAAGAATGATGTAACCACACGCGGGATGCGCCGCCCATTTTCCATGCACCCGCATTGTTATCATCTAAAATATAAACGGGTAAAATCGGCAGACCCGATTCCACCGCCGCGAGCAGGGCAGGGTTATCAGAGAGGCGTAAATCTTGGCGAAACCAGAGTAGGGTCGAAGGCATTGTTTTAAAATAGAAAACCCCGCGATAGAATCAACGGGGTTTTTAAATTATTTTAGTGGTTATAACGATTAACTTGAAACAACCGCGTCTTTATCGTCATCGGCAGCTGCTTTCGCGGCTTTTTTCGCCTTTTTCTTATCGGAATGAACAAAGACAGGTTTTTCACCTTTTAATGCCACGCCTTCATTGATGATGACTTCCTCGACATCTGCTAAATCAGGGAGGTCGTACATAGTATCAATGAGCAAGTTTTCAAGAATTGATCGCAAACCGCGCGCGCCCGTTTTGCGTTCGATGGCTTTTTTCGCGATACCAGACAAACCATCAGTTGTGAAGGTGAGTTTGGTATTTTCTAATTCAAACAAACGTTGATATTGTTTGCAGAGTGCATTTTTCGGTTCGGTCAAAATTGAAATCAATGCAGCTTCATCCAAATCATCAAGCGTTGCCAAAACAGGTAAGCGACCAATAAATTCAGGAATCAAGCCATAACGCATCAAATCTTCAGTTTCGAGGAAACGTAGCATTTCGCCTGTTTTCTTTTCTTCATCAGGTTTGATGTCAGCGCCAAAGCCGATTGACGTGCCGCCTTTGGTACGTTGACCGATAATTTTATCGATGCCCGCAAACGCACCACCGCAGATAAAGAGAATGTTGGTGGTATCAACTTGGAGGAATTCTTGTTGTGGGTGTTTGCGTCCGCCTTGTGGTGGAACAGATGCAATCGTGCCTTCCATCAATTTGAGTAATGCTTGTTGCACGCCTTCGCCCGATACATCGCGGGTGATCGATGGGTTATCTGATTTGCGTGAAATTTTATCAATTTCATCGATATATACGATCCCGCGCTGTGCACGTTCAACGTTGTAATCACAATTTTGCAATAATTTTAAGACGATGTTTTCAACGTCTTCACCAACATAACCCGCTTCGGTTAATGTTGTCGCATCCGCCATGGTGAAGGGAACATCCAAAACGCGCGCAAGTGTTTGTGCAAGCAATGTTTTACCCGAACCAGTTGGACCCACAAGCAAGATGTTCGATTTGTTGATTTCAACTTCCGAACCTTTGCCGCCAATTTCCAAACGTTTGTAATGGTTGTGAACCGCAACCGACAAGACGCGCTTCGCACGATCTTGGCCGATGATATAATCATCAAGAACGCCTTTGATCTCAGACGGGGTTGGAATACCTTCGTTACCTGATTTGACAAGTTGGCTCTTATCCTCTTCGCGGATAATGTCCATACATAATTCAACACACTCATTGCAGATGAAAACATTTGGCCCTGCAATTAATTTGCGCACTTCGTGTTGGCTTTTGCCACAGAACGAGCAGTAAAGTGTGTTTTTTGATTCCGCGCCAGATTTTGACATTTCGTATAACTTCCTAAAAACAGTTGTCTATTTGGTATTTTGCCCTCGGATTTGATTTCGCGCAAGCCCTTCTTTTTCTCAGGGTCTAGCCTTCAATATTTCATTAAATTTATGACGTGAAATAGGGCAAATACAAGGAAAAGCCGCGAAAGCGATGTGGTGCATCGGTGAGCGGATTTGACGCTGTAGTTGCTTTATTTCATGATC
>JBIICJ010000122.1:0-18627 GCA_044238965.1 Micavibrio sp.
CATCTACTATAGATGGTAAAGATTGTCAGTTTATTCAGCTAACCGAACCTAAGTATCATTTGAATGTTGTAGACAACTTTCCTTTGAACTTGTGCCAAGCGTCTTTGTTTGCTGGTAAGCTACACACCAGTTTAGATTTTGATATAGGAGTAAGGCATGGAGTTTTGTACAAGACTGCAAAACAATATAGCAGTGAAGGATACTACATTCGTAAGATCCGAAACAAACTTAAAAGCTTTTCTTACTTTGAATCCAAAGAAGAATTTGCTATAGATTATTTACATAAAGATTTGGTTGTGGAGGAATGGTAATGAGTAAAGACAGTACCCCTGAAACAAATAATCAAGCAACCTTTGAGTCCTTTTTGGAGGCTCTGAAGTGGCGCATCGTCCGGCGGGAGAATGATCGAGTGATCATCGAGCGGGTCGAAACTGGAGAGCAAATTAAAATACAGGAGGTAAGCAATGATTGAAGTACCAATGTTTGTTTGGGTCAGTGTTACATTCTACATACTGACAAGTTGCTTGAAACAATTAGGCTCAATTGCAACCAGTGCAAAGATGTTGAACATGATGGAAAATATGAAAAGGAGCGAACCCAATGAGTAATCCAATTAAGCCTACACACTACCATCCCAAAGATGATAGCGGTATTCATTGTCACCATGCCCAGCAAGCTGCGCTGAGTAAAGAAGGTTACCAAGCCTACATGATAGGCTGTGCTATTAAATACATCTGGAGGTGGAAGGATAAGAATGGGCAGGAAGATTTGCGGAAAGCGCAGCACTGCATTACAATGGTATTAGATACCATGGAGAAAGACAGTGACTCGACCGCCACAATATCAGTACTTCCAACTGACTATTCCACCCTCAGTAAACAAAGTGTGGCTCAGGGGGAAACATGGTTCGTACATGGCTCCGAAGTATCGTTCGTGGCTGGACCAGAACACTAAACGAATTGAGGTTGATACTATCCTAGGCGGTGATGTTCGTGTGGACATTCAAGTCTGGGGAGGTAAAGGATGGAGAATGAATCGTGATCTGGATAACATCTTTAAAGGCGTACTGGACTTATTGGTTAAGTCCAAAGTTATTGTGGATGACTGTACAAAAGTCGTAACTCATATTACGGCTGAGTATTGTGAACCATCGGATAAGAAAGATTTGGCTTGCCTAATAGTAAAAGTAGAAGGACACCCAAGTGAAACCCAAGATTAACTTTACACCCCCACCTAATCATCCTGACAGCTACGGTAGCTTGCAGGTAGTTAGGGAACTAGATGATAGATTGTTTATCCTATTACCCAATGGTCACTACATCTGTGTAGAGCTATTGGAAACTGGAAGGACTAGGGCTCTACTGAAAGTCGTAGCTCACAAGTCGATCCCAATCATCCGAGAGGAGTCGCTGAAGAAAGCTGCTCATCTTGCAGTAAATGATTGGGAACCTGTTGCACCTCCCAGTAATACTGTAGGTGATAACTATGACGACTTCAGGGATTAAACAATGGGTTGAGCAATTCGTCAGCGAAGACACTCAACCTACTGTAACACATAAACGATTCTATGTAATGTCTTCAGCACACTTCCATGGTATATGGGAAGTGCTGTTACGGTTTGCATATGAAACCCATGAAGTCAAGCAAGACTTTGCTGACGCATTATTAGAGGAAGGATTCTATTTAGGGTATGACTATGGGGATGACTGGTTACCTATCCTCAACCATATAACACCAGCTGTTATACTGGACTGGAGATTACATAGGAGAGATGGTTTAATCATAGCTTCCTATACTCCAGCCAAGTTATGGCCATTGTTATTAGAGGGTAAGTCTATGGGATATACCATACATGAAACCAGTGCAGACCGGGAGGGTGAAGTAGTTGTACTCAATGCGTTGAGTAAACAAATAGGTAGGACTGTATACCAGATGGGTAAGCTATCCCGTTGGGATGGTTACTTACCTAGGCTAGATGTATACGATCATAAACCTGAAATGATCTTCGAGATTAAACGAAGAGCATATGACTGGACCTTCTTTGAACGAGAAGGTTTGATACTTACCCGTAAGAAGTTTGAGGGCTTGGTGCAGCATTACAAAGGTGGGGTTGATCCTATCTTGGTAGTGGAAGCACAGTCTGAAATTCGCTGGGTCAATGTTGCACAAATTACTCCGGACAAGATCCGGTATGATAAAGCCAAGTGCGACAGAGTTGATGTCCCGTACATGGAAGATGTCGTAATCATTCATGGGTCTGTGTTTAAGAATCTCAACCTATTAAAGGGGATGGACTAATGAGTTTTAAGAAGGCGACGAAGAAGGAAGTCAAGTTGACCATGGGTATCTCTGGACCAGCAGGTGCAGGGAAGACTCTCAGTGCATTGAGGATCGCTAGGGGATTGGTTGGACCTACTGGTAAGATTGCGCTGATTGATACCGAAGGTGCAAAGGCTAATGCCTATGCCGATACCATTGAGAATGGTTATGACATTGCCCAGTTCCAATCTCCCTTTGAACTGGACAAGCTGGAAGATACTTTGGATGAAGCTATTGAAGCTGGCTACCAAGTCGTAGTCATTGATAGTCTGTCTCACTTCTATGCTGGTGAGGGTGGTATCCTTCAGCAGGTAGAGGATGAGTCTGTACGCAATGGTGGTAACGGTATGAAGGCTTGGGCCTATGTTACCCCTAAAGTGAATCGCTTCTTGGAGAAGCTTAAGGCTATGCCGATCCATGTGATCGTAACCCTTAGGTCCAAGACTACCTATGAGATTAGCCGTAACGATAAGGGTAAGGTCTCAGTACAGAAGCTGGGACTGGCTCCTATCTGGAAGGGTGATAGCATTGATTTTGAAATGGATCATATGCTCAAGATGACTACAGACCATAGGGCGATTGTCGATAAGACTCGTCTCATTGGTTTGACTGACAAGATCTTTGACAAGCCTGATGAGAAGCTTGGCAAGCAGATTAAGGAATACCTTAGTGGGGGTATCGTTAGTCCTATTGAACCTGAACCAGCGGTTGAACCTGAGGAGCAGGAAGAAGCTGCTGATAAGATTCATCCCAAGCAACAGCTGTTGTCTCAGCTGGAAGACTTAGCTCAAGCCACTGGCAGGGATATTACTGAATGGTTCCCCAAGATTGCTGCTGCTCATAACAAAGAGAAGATTGAGGATATGACTCAGGTTGCTCTTAAGGAAGTGATCAAGAAGGTTAAAGATAAAATGGGAGGAAACTAAGTGAATGTCACACAACAGATTGATCTACTCTCATCTAGACTCAAGCACTGGACCAGAAAGGATGACAATAACTATCTGGCGTGTTGTCCCGTTCATGGAGATACTGTACCTAGTCTATGTATCACAGTGTCTGATAGCGGTAAACTGTTGCTTCATTGTTTCAGCCATGGATGTTCTGCCCGCTCCATGGTTCGGAATATCGGCTGTGGCTTCGACTCTGATGGTAGCATTGTTCATCGCAAAGATGTTCCAGAGCTGTCTTCAGAAGATCGTAGACCGGTTGAACTTAGAGATCATGATGTATTCTCTTGGCCGGTTACAGCAACCTACTCCTACACAGACGAACAAGGAACAGAACTCCTTCGAGTCCAGCGTAGAGATTCCTTTGACGGAGAGCGTAAAGGATTCTTCCAATCAACAAAGGATGACACAGGACGCTGGGTAATGCGTGTGCTTCCGGGCACAGACATTCCACCCTATAACCTTCAGGGTATCCTTAAGAACACTACCTCTACTATCTTTGTGGTAGAGGGAGAGAAAGCTGCTGAGGCACTGATCAAAGCAGGCTACACAGCTACTACCAATCCGGGTGGTGCTGGTCGCTGGGCAAAGATCAGTATCCGGTTTAAAGAACACTTCAACAATCGTCATGTGGTTATCCTACCTGACGCTGATGATCCGGGAAGGAAACACGCTACAGATGTAGCATTGGATCTTGAAACTTGTGGTGCTGCAAGTATCAAAGTCTTGGATCTGTTTCCTAAACGATCTAATGGTGAAGACATTGTAGACTGGCTTGACCTGAATAAGGCATCTACATTACAGTCACTATGTGATAAGGCTAAACCATTTGAGATGGATCCCAAGACTACTGGGTTCAAGCTCCCTAATGGTGCCAGCTTTGAATCACTTGCTCACCCTGATATTGTTCTCAGGGGTAGGGATTATCTAGTACCGGGAGTCATCCTGTCCTCCAGTCTATGTATCATGGCTGGTACAGGTGGCTCAGGTAAGTCCTCACTGTGTGGGCATCTGGCTGCTGCTGTGTCTCAGGGTAGACCAGCGTTTGGTTTGGATCCTGTAAAGGATTACAAGAACAGGATTCCCAAAGGGAATGTCATCTGGGTTACTAGAGAAGAAGGTGTTGAAACAGAACTCCTTCCTAGGCTGGTAGCTGAAGGTGCAGCACTGGAAAGGATCTTTGTTCTGCGTGAAGGCAACATTGATCTGGATGATCCAGAAGGTATCCGACTCCTGTTAGGTAGTCGTAAACCTTTGCTGGTTATCTTGGATCCTCTCACCTCTTACCTTAGTGGAGATGAGAATTCCAATAAAGGATCTAGAGCAACACTAGAGCCTATCCTTCAAGCCTGTAATGAGTTACAGTTGTCAACCGCTTTTGTTGGTATTGCTCATACCAACAAAGCTAATGATGGGTCTGTCAAAGGTGTGCTTGGGTCAGTAGGTTTACCTAACCTGTCCCGATCTACGCTGATGATTACCGCAGCGAATGGTGCATCTGAAATGAAGATCACCAAGAGCAACTTCAAAGCTCGTAGGGACAATCTTGTATTCCGGATTAAAGATCTGGAACAGGATGAAGCAGAGCGAGTAGTAGAAGCTTCAGGTGTAACCGTTATTGGAAAGCGTGACAGGGTGTTAGAATCATTCTGTAGGATTTCCATTGACGGTTGGTTTGAACCTATGTCTGACAAGGATCGGAAGCAATCCATTGAGAATGCTCAACAGATTGTTAAAGAGTATCTTGAACAGGAAGGAGGAGGTTTAGCACTGGAAGAACTAAAGACTGATATTGTGGGTGAGCGTTTACCGCTGACTCAATTCAACTTGGCTGTAGCTTCCCTTAGGGAAACGAATCAAGTCAAGATGATCAAAGAGATTGATGGTTGGCACATAGCATTGGTACGAAACAAGAAACCTAAACTGGAGGATATACTGTGAGTCTGAAGCAAGCCGAGAAGATTGTTATGCAAGCCCTTCGTGACAGCAAAGCTGTATCCGGTATTGGATTGGCCAAGCTGTTGGTAGATGATCTTGAGATTGAATACAAAGAAGCCTTTGGATTCATTCGTGAACTCAAGATGGGTGACAAGATTCATGTCGAAGAATACTATGCTGCTGGACCAAAGCGTCTAAGCAAGAAGGTAAACAAAGAAGACATTGAACCTACCATGGAGAAGATCCTTGAACTCATTACTGAGAATGATGGAGAGGTGTATCTTAGTGTTATCTCAAAAGAGATCAACAACTTTGAACTTCAGAAAGAAGCCATGGACAGACTCCGTGACCTTAAGAAGGTATCGTTCATTACAAAGGACGAGAAGAAAGGATGGGTAGTAGGTAACTTCCGTGAGAGGAAACAGACTCAGGCTCCTAGCCGTCAGGCTGCTCCTACGCCTAGTCGTCCCAAGCGGGATACGGTTCCTACTCCGGGAGATGGTGAAGACTTGTATTAACGGTATAATGCGAATGTGGGAGGTAGCTTAAGAGTAAAAGCACTTGCTGACGAGCAAGATATGGTGGGCTCAATCACCCCTTCCGCACACGAAGCCTTAGCATAGTTCGGTCAAATGCGCTACATTGTCAATGTAGAGATCATGGGTTCAAATCCCATAGGCTTCGCTGGAGCAATCGTCTAAAGGCTAGGACATGCGCTGTTTCTGGTGCATATAGAGGTTCAATTCCTCTTTGCTCCACTTACCTACTCAGGCTTAAATCCTTTAGGATCAACAAGCGTGAACTACTGAGTAGGTATCTTATTACGCTGGGGTAGGAGGGGATGTTTTCACCATTTCCTGTCACTCCATATACCTCTGCTGAAGGCGAATGGTGTCAAGCAGGGGTTCCCCAGCGTAGTTTTTTATTCGGAGTGAATGATGATCCTTACAGGTAATGCTATCGTAGACGCAATCAATGAAGGTGATATTGCGATTGATCCTTTTGACAAGAAACAGCTTAATCCCAATTCATACAATCTAAGATTAAGTAACCAGCTTTTACTTTACTGGTTGCCTGATCTAGATATGAAGAAGAACAATAAGACTTTTACCATTGAGCTAACTGATAAAGGTTTTACTCTGTTACCGGGAGTATTGTATCTAGGAGCTACTCAAGAAGTCATTGCGGCTGATCGGTATGTACCTATCATTGATGGTCGATCCAGCGTAGGTAGACTGGGTATCAATGTCCATGCTACTGCTGGATATGGTGACCTAGGATTCAAAGGAACATTTACGCTAGAGCTAAGTGTAGTTCAACCTGTGAGGATTTATCCTAATGTTCAGATTGCTCAAGTCCGTTTTCAAAATGTGCAAGGAAAGATTGGAAAGCTTTACAGAGGTAAGTATGTCGGACAAACACTACCAAGAGCTTCAGGCTTATGGAAAGAATTTAAAAAGGGAAAGCCTAAGTAGAGTTCCTAATCTATTCCCAGAGAAGTGTTTTAATCTGGGACCTGTAGTAAATAGATTGGATCCTCAGTGTGAACATTGTTGGGTTCATATCTGTACGCTGAAGAAAGAACTGTGCATAAGGTCTGCGACTGTAAACGATACTACAGTGAACCTATGTCAGGAGTGTGATCAGTATGAGCCCGAATGATAAAGGAAGTCATAATGATATTATGAGTTCTTTGCAAGAACTACAAGCTGTAATTCATGTGGCACAATTAACTAGACGAATTAGACAACTAGAACAAGCTATTCGTAACCATAAGAAAATGGTTGCAGCCGGTAGACGGTACAATATATTCCTCAACGATGAGGCTCACAAGGACCTATGGAGCTTAGTGAACGATGACTTTTCAGCCAGCGATCAATGCGATTGATCCTACAGTACCTGATGTAAAGTTTACTTATGTTTCCGCAGGCAATGAATCAGCGTTAAGAGATTGTCGTAGAGCGATTCGTCGTAGCCAAATCGTAGCAATTGACACAGAAACCACTGGGCATACTCTGGTAGGTACTACGGTACTACTGGGTATTCCCTACGGTACAAAGTGTAGGATACTCTCCGTATCTACTGACGATGGTACTTGGGTCATTGATTGCTTTGCAATTGATCCCAGCATGGTTGTCAGGGCTCTACATGGTCGCAAGCTCATTGCCCACAACTGGGCGTATGATGCACAGTTCCTGTGTCAGTATGGGTTTAATCCTAGTAAAGCAAAGCTGAGGGATACTTTCCTTCTTAGCTTCCTTTTGCACTGTGGCACCAAGAAGAAAAACAGTCTTGGTTATGTCATGCAGAAGTATTTGAAGATTGGAATGGACAAGTCTTTCCAGAAATCTGACTGGTCAGGAACGCTGAGTCATGAGCAATTACTATATGCTGCTTCTGATACTTCTTATCTTGTGGAACTCTACCATGTATTGTGGTTGAGGATCTGTAGGGCAGGGTTAAAAACGACCGCAGCATTGGAGCATAAGGTTCTCCATGGTGTGTTGGAGATGCAACGCAATGGTGTACGGGTTGATCCAGCGTTGTGGCTGGAGATCTACAGGCAGTCTAAGGAACGCAAGATAGATCTGGATCGGGAACTAAAGGAGATGGTTAAGCCCAGAACCTTTGGTGGTCCATGGAACTGGCGTAAGGTTGCAGACATCAAAGCAGCTTGCATACGGTTAAACATCCAGCTTCCTGTGAATCCCAAGACAGGTAAGATTCAAACTGGTAAAGCTCAACTGGCTCTAGTGGATGATGTGTTTATACGCTTGATCTTGGAATGGCGTAAGTGTGATCAGATTGTTAAAACCTTTGGTCCCAAGTGGTTAGGGTTTATCAGCAAGACTGATGGTAAGGTACACGCTGGATTCATGCAATGTCAGCCTGAGACAGGTCGATTCTCTTGTAACAAACCTAACCTACAGCAGATCCCTAGAGGCAAGCATCGTCATTGTTTCTTGGCTGATCCCGGTAAAGTCATTGTCAAAGCAGACTACTCTGGTATTGAGCTTCGCATGATGGCTAAGGTGGCTGATGACAAGAACCTGAAGAAAGCCTTTGCAGAAGGTTTGGATCCCCATACTGAAACAGCAAAGAATGTTCTGGGTAAGTCTGATCCTACAGGTGAAGATCGAACGCTGAGTAAAGCCCTAAACTTTGGTCTACTCTACGGTTGTGGTGCAGACAAGTTACGATTGCAGCTGGCTGCTAACTGGGGCATGATCCTTCCTCTTGAGAAGACGGAAGAGATGCACAAAAAGTTTTTCAATACCTACAAAGGAATCAAGAAGTTCCATGAACAGAAACAGCGAGATACATCTACTTACTATCGCACTCCTTGGGGTCGTCGTAGGTTGGGTCTGGTCGATGGTGCTACCAGTGCGTTCCCTAAGAAAGTAAACACTCCCATTCAAAGCACTTCAGCTGATGGTATGAAGGCAGCTGTTGCCCTTATGATTCAGCGCAAGCACCAGATGCCTGTAGAATTGCTGATGGTTGTGCATGATGAGTTCGTAGTCCAATGCCCCAAACAGAACGCCACAGAGGTGGCTGTGTGGCTGGAGAACATCATGAAGGAGGCTATGCAGCCACTTCTTGATCCGGTACAATGTGAGGTAGAAAGTAGCTGGGGTAACAGCTGGGGCAAAAATAAGTAATGGCACTTCCACCGGGTATATTAGATAGCAATGGCAAATATATCCGGCACTCCAAACCGGGTGAGCCATGGTCCCGTAAAGACTGGTGGGCATGGCACAAGTTCTTTTCACCCAATGCCAGTCATCGTAAACGCAAGCTGGTTACGAACTTAGTAAAGATTGAGTTACCTTCCGCTGAGATTAAACAAGCTCCTTTACACTACGAAGACCAGACTTTACTTGCAGATAGTGTTCCCAATAAAGTCTTAGACAAAATTCCTGTCAGGGGACATTCTCCTCTTAAAGATGATTTTTGGGAAGCTATTGATCTACTCACTAAAACACAACGCATATCTAAAAAGCAAAAGAAAGCTATAACCTTATATGTACAGGGAGGTTACTACACACAGGAAATAGCAGACAAACTTCATGTTACTAAAGTATACACATACTTCTTAATAAGAAAAACTTTAGCAGCTATAGCAGAATACTTTGCAGAAGACTTTGGATATATTTATACTAAGGCCGAAGAGAAACCTACACTAAAATTTACATCACTGGAAATACCAGACAGTATGTCTGATTTTATTCCGGGAGGATCTTATCGTGATTAACGCAGTCAATGCAGGACTTGGAGTTACTTCTAGTTTTACTGGTACTCAACTTCAACTTCCTGATAAGGATTTCTTTGTAGCTAAAATCTTAACTAAAGAAAAGATCATGGTAGATGATCCTTCTTTCTTTAGAATAAATCCTGATGATGCAGTACCTGTAGAAATGTATGCGTATGGATGGGCACTGACTGTGCCCACAAACAGCTTGACAGGTTACGCAGAGTTTGATGATAAGTCCGAAGGGAAAGTAATTGCCCCTGATAACATTCTGGTCAATCCAGCGATTGTTACAGGAACTGGACAAGTTTCTTTGGATGACTTTGTATTTATGCGATACAGAGGATGGGGAGTTATTTCGTATAGGTTCCCATTATTCTCGGAAGAAACCACAGAAGTCGAGACTCAAGTGTTTGAGATCATTTCCAAGTTTCAGGGAAGTTCTATATCGTCGGTACAATGTGTAGGTAACCAGTTGTATGTAACTTATCAGGTGCCGTAATGCCAGAAGTAGTACAAGTCTTTACTTGCTATGGGGATCCTAACAGCCCAATAGAAGCACTGCTTACGGCTTACCCAGCGTGTGGGCATACAAGTCTTCCCGGTTCTATTTCAGGAACAGTATCCTGTAGTGGACCTCCGGGATCTTGTGAAGCTATGGGAATAAGTAGAACTGCGGTTCCTTTTAGTTTAAACAAAAGTCTTAACTGTAGTGGTATTGCTACATACTCTAACCCAGCGTTTCCTTTTTACATTCTGTACCAACTGTGTTTAACAGAGTATGAAGATGGATCTAGAACAGGTCAATTAGGTTTTGGACCTTCTGCTTCAGGTTCATCCAGTCAATGTGACAACGACACTTTTACAGGAGCTACTACCATATATTATGGTATGGTTACCTTATCCGTTAGTGTAACGAGTGCAAGCTAATGAGAGGCTTTAAAGCAGAAGCACTAAATGGATTATGCTATGTAAACTACGAAGCAAGTGGGAAACCTTTTCCTGCTATGCAAGCTACAATACATACCAGTACCACACAGCTTACTCAAGCTGTTACACAACAGGGTGGGTATTGTGATGATACGATTATTTTCAGATGGACTATGCCTCCGGGCACACAACAACCTACTCCTTACGCTTCTGACTATACATATGGCAGTAGTTCAGATAAACCTGTTCAATTTGATATTAAATACAAGTTTGATTTGGAAGAAGTTAAAGCATGGGATCCTGTAACAGTATTGCCTTTTGGTGTACCTCCACATTTACCTTATACGATTACATATGAAGGTCCACGCTGGCTAAACCCATCTGCTTATATACCCCTACGAGAATATAAATTACCTACAGATCCTGCTGAAAAAACTAAAATCTTAGATCAGTTTAATGCAGTAGATTGGTTAGATAATCTAACTGATCCTTATAACGCTGGAGTAGACTGGCTTGGTATAGCTTGGCCGGGAGGATGGATCTATGCTCCTCAAGATATGCCTACACCTTTTCTTGCCACAGGGTATTATGAGGATAGTGGTCGAGAACTAGATTGGGAAGATAATGATGTTCATATGTGGCAGCTACCTTTCTGTAATCCTTTGTCTATCTATAACAAAGATAATGAGTTGTGGGGTAAGTTTAGAGGTCTAGCATTTATTCCATTTTTCTCTATGGGGATGTGCAAAGAGCCTTTTTGTGGAAGGCCATGGGATCCTAAACGACCATGGAATCCTGAGACGCATCCTTACCCTTTTAGACTGCGTTCTACTGTTCAATACTTAAACATAGAAGTATGGATCTATGCAGGTATGGAAACAGAAGATGGTATGAGTCCTATTAAATCTCCTAGAATTGCAAGGGCTCGTTGGTGGTTTTACACACAACCTAATCCAGATGACACCAGTTATGATAATACTGGGGCTCCATTTAATCCTTATTTATTTTTACAATGCGGAGTATATGATGCAAAATGGATGTTTCCTTTTATATTTAATTTAAATAAAGATATAAATAATCCAGATGGGTTATTAACACATGAAACAAATATGGCATTATCAGGATTTGGTTTAACATTGGGGGCGTAATGGCTTGGTACTGTGTATGTAGTGCAGGGGGTACAGGACAAGTTCAGGAAAGGGAAGACGACCCTACACCTGAAGAAGCCATCTATTGGTCTGGACCTTACACCACTGAAGAAGAAGCTATTCTGAATTGTTATGGAATTGAATGCCCCCAAGGATGGTGGTGTCTTTGCAGTAGGATTATTACGGAAGGAAAAAGCGTAACACAGTTTTACAATCTTCCTCCTGAGAATGTGTGTTACACTACTTACCTAGGACCTTACAATACAAAAGGTCAAGCTGCTACAGCGTGTATTGATCCGGAAACAGAAGAACCTATTAAGTGTGAAACTCAAGTAGTTGTACCAGCGTATGACATATGTAAACCACCTGTTACTTATTCTTCTGCAATAACATTGGAGTGTTCTTTAGCGTGTACAGATCTTGGTTTTCCTATGAAATCAGGATTTATGAATGTACAGTTTGGAAGTGAACCCTGTGGACTATATGATACTGCCGAATCTATATGGTTTCCTCCAACAAGATTTCAAAATATAGGTTTAGGTTGTACACAAGACGAAGATCCGCCTGATGGTTACTGGATAGGTTATAACATAACTAATGTAGGCGCACCTAGATGTGATGATATTACTCATGGTACTATACCCGGATACGGTTTAACTTTACGGAATCAAGTTAGCATTACAGTATTAGACGCTAATTCACTTTCTTGTGAATTGTCTATGCAGCGATTAGTTCCGGGAAGTGAATTTGATCCTCCTTTAGCAGAAAACCAATGGGTAACTTGTCAAGCTGCTAGTGGTGTAGCTTATAGGCTACTAGCTCCTGATGTCGATATTAACACTAGATATCTTAGTTGGTTGTTTACAACAGATCGTATTCCTTTCAGCATGGAAGGACAATGCTCTACAGATGTAAAATCTATTGTTATGACTGTTAGTTTAACTCCTTGGTTATTTGCTTGTGGTAAAGATCAAGTAGGAGAACATGGAGAAGGGTGTGGATTACCCTTTGGTAAATACACACATGGGTGTGCTACAGTCTCTATGAGACCTACTGACATAGGAAACTATGATCCTAGATTTCAGGGACCCGGTTGGGGTGCGCTGGGTTATAACGCATCTAATTGTGGTACAGAATCAGGACCTCCCTGTGGATGTGGTGTAGGAAGATTACCTGAAGTTATTAACCCTACTCCCAGCGATCCTACTACAAACTTACTTGAGATAGGTTGTCCGGGAGAAGTAGATGATGCCTATCAGAACTATCAATTGAATTTTGCAGGTGGGTATGAAGTCCTTATTAAAACAATTGATAGGGGTTCTTTTTGTGTAGCGGTACGATTAAGAGATATTCCCGGTAGACCATGGATTATTGCAGGTACAGATGATTCTACTTATGATGAAGTTGTTACTGATACACACTGGTATGCTAGAATCACAGTACCTTCTATTGCAGGTAAACCTGAAATCAATCTGTACGCTCTTCGATTTCCTAATCCTGTAATCAATGATTGTATTCATGATCTGGATCCTTTGCCACCTGTATGGCCTCCCCCTCCGGGAGATGGTAATGTAATAGATTTAGGTCCTGTAGGAGATCCTCCAGAGTCAGCTTTATTGCGTTATAGTGACGATAGATTTTCTTACATTCTATGGGATACTACTGTTTCTCCTGTATTAGCAGTACCCCCAATAACAACACAAGTTCCTTCGTTTCCACAAACTGTACGAACTGTGTCTAATGAAACAAAAGCCAAGATGGCTGAGATTCAAAAACGATTTGAAAAACGCTGTATCTATTTAGGTGCAGAAAAGAAAAACACAGGGTGCTGTGGGTCATCTAATCTTTACCATTGCGGTAAGTATACTGAATGTAGACGCTTCGGTAAATCCCGTAATGGTGAACCTGTGTGTAGTAGTTGTGAGGATTATAAGGAGATGACTGATGCCATCTAAAAGACCAGATGAACTTATTGCGGGTACAGCTGCACCTACAGACTGGTTAATGTTTACCCCTACAGGTGGACCTACTTACAAGTGTACTGTAGCGTCTATTGCTGGTGGAGTGACTAGCGTTAATGGTTACACTGGTGCTGTTACTATCAGCGCAGGTACAGGCATAGGTGTGTCTGGCTCTTCTGGAACCGTTACTGTCAGCAATAGTGGTGTTACCAGTTTGAATTCACTTACAGGTGGACTCAACATTGTCGCTGGCTCAAACATCACGGTCACACCTTCAGGCTCTAACATTACCATTGATGCTTCTGGTGGAAGTTATGCTCCTACACTAAACGCTCAAACTGGAACTAGCTATACCCTTGCGCTGACTGATGCCAACAATAGGGTATCACTAAGTAATACCTCCCCTATTACTGTGACTATTCCTTTGAATACTTCTGTAAATTTTCCTATTGGAACTGGTATAGATCTTATTCAAACTAACTCAGGTCAAGTTACTGTAGTAGGTGCATCTGGTGTAACTTTAGCAAGTGCTGTTGGACCTAAGATCCGTGCAACATTTGCTGGGTGTAGTATTATTAAAACTGGTCCTAATACATGGGTAATGGTTGGAGATATTGCATCGTGAACATAGGTTTGTGGGTTCCTCATAATAGTGCAGTGTGTCGTGGACAATTTTATACACCCAGTACACTGACAAGAATGCACTATAGTTTTACGCAACAAGGAGATATACCTGATCCTCCGGGACCCCCTTGCTTTAGTGTATTCTACATAGGTAATGACGCTTTAGGTTCTCCTCCTAATAACACTGCACAGTATCAGGGCAACTTTGATCCAGCATTCGCTGGTCTTAAACTATATCTAACGCTATATACAGGAGCAACTTCTCCATTTTATCCTACAGTCCAAGTAAATGGAACGACTTATCTTACTGGTAGTGGAACAGCCGTAGTTTCACTTCCATTTACAACCTGCAATTTAAATTTTTCTATCACTGGAATTGGGTTTGGAAGCTTACCTTCAGACACAATGCAACTTACAGGCTACATTGCAGTGTAGTGTTGTAATATAAATCAGTAGTAGTATAATAGAACCTACGCAGAGGGAACAGAAATGGCATACATTGTCGCTGACAGAGTAAAAGAAACAACTACTGTAACTGGAACAGGGCCTGCTACCCTTGCAGGGGCTGCCTCTGGTTATAGGTCATTTGCTTCCCAGCTATCCATCGGCGACACTTGTGCCTATGTAATCGTTAATTCCAATGGATCTGAATGGGAAACAGGCATTGGTACTTACTCAGCGGTTAATACGCTGACTAGGACCACTGTACAAGCATCCACTAATGCTAATGCTGCTGTAGTGTTTACTGCTGGTGTCAAAGATGTTTTCATGGGGCCTATCGCTTCAGCGGTATTGGATCGCAATGCCTCTGTATATGAACTTGGATCTGCTAAATCAGATGATACTTATGTTGTCATTACGCCACCACTTCCAGAAAATCCTACTAGAGAAGGAGCAAGCTTATATATAGAAGCTGGATCGAGTAATAATCTTGAAGGTATTGATGCTATTAACGGAGGAGACTTAGTTTTATCTGGAGGTTATCCAACTGGATTCATAGTTTCAGATTATAATGCGGGAAAGGTAATCATCGAAGGTAGGGGAGGAAATCTTCTACAGTGGCAATATGGCAACGACAATGTAAGAGGCTACATTGACTATAATGGATCCTTTTCATTAAACCCTTATGCCACCAGTGCAGGCAGTACAAACGAGATTCGATTCGTAGAACTGGCCTCTAATGGCACCAATTATGTAGGATTCAAAGCACCTGACTCAATCGCCAGCAACCGCATTTGGACGCTGCCTAATGCTGATGGTACGGTAGGAAATACTCTTACCACAGATGGTGCTGGTAATCTGTCATGGGGTGTTGCTGGTGCAACTCAGAATGTCGTCGTACAGGTCAGAAACGATACAGGGGCTACGCTGACTAAAGGGACTGTTGTTTACATCAATAACGCAATTGGGCAGCTTCCTACTGTCGCCAAAGCTCTCGCTACATCTGACAATACATCTGCTCAAACTCTTGGGATGATCTCTGCGGATTTGGCTGATAATTCAAATGGACTTGTGACGATCATTGGTTTGATTACAGGGATCAATACACAAGCCTATGAGGATGGAGATCAACTTTACCTCAGCGATTCAGTAGCTGGAACATTTACAAATGTAAAGCCACTGGCTCCTTCTCATCTAGTGTATGTGGGCATTGTTGAATACAAAAATCCAAGCAATGGTAAGATATTCGTTAAGGTTCAGAATGGTTACGAACTAGACGAACTGCATGATGTTTCCGCTCAGTCACCCAGCAATGGGCAAACCATTGTTTACAATTCTGCCAATCAATTGTGGGAAAAGAACTATCCTTCGCTGACCAATGCACTATCCTCTGTCCCTGTAGTTTCTGGTGCAGGTAATAACCTCACCTTTACTGCTGGATCTGGCGTGACGAGTGGTGCTGGTGGTTCGTTAATTCTTCAGGCTGGTAGACAGGCTACGACAGGTGGCGATGGAAAGGTTGTGGTTAAGCAGGTTGCTGGGCAGACAAGTAATTTGCAGGAGTGGCAGGATAGTACTGCGGGAATAAAAGCATTTGTCGATTCAAGTGGAAACATTGGTACTGGGTTAAATGCAAATCTTAATCGGCTGTACATAGGGCCAACACCAGAAACATATTTAACTGGAGGATCACAATCTGTTGGAATTAAAAACAACAATAATGGACAACTGGCATTATATAGCGGAAGCGTAGAAAACATTAGATATTACACAGATCAAACATGGGTTAGAAGCAATCATAGCATAGTTTGGTCGTCTAGTTTTAATGGTGCAACAGTAGTATGCTCATTGTTGTCAGAAGCAACAAATACATTAGCCCAACGCAACGGCACCAACGCACAGACCTTCCGGGTATACAACACCTACACGGATGCGAGTAACTATGAACGATTAGGGATTACATGGGCAAGTAACATCTGCACGATTGGTTTAGCGCAGGCTGGAACAGGATTGGTCAGGTCTCTAGTAATTGCTGGAGCAAACGCCACATCTGGTGCTGGTGGTAATGTAACCATCACGGCTGGTAATGGCTCTGGTGTAGGTGCTGGTGGAAACATTATTCTTCAACCGGGAGCGCAGGGAAGTAGTGGTGGGAATGGAACTATAATTCTTAAAAATGTTGATGGGGTAGAGTTTGGAAGGTTCTACAAAGTAAGTGGTGGTGGTTTTGGTATAACTGCGACAGGGAATAGATTTGATTTCCCGGCAAACACTGTAGCATATGGACTTGGTGTTTCAGGAGGTGGTTTCTGTAGAATATCTGCAAACTCTACAGAAGTTGAAATGAATGCTGGAAGCTGGCAAGGTAACACTAGAAGCATCGCATTACCTTCTGGCAGAGGTATAGGATGGAGTAATTCTTCTACGCTATCCACATATGATTTGGGAATGGAAAGAGCTACTTTAGGTGTGCTTGCAATTACCACAAATTCAAGCACAACCGTTGGGTCTTCTTCTGGCGGCTCCCTATCCTTCCCTTCATCAACCACAGCCTTCTCTGCCAATACGAATGATCTTACCCTTACTGCTTCAGCTTTTCAGCGCATCAATTGCACATCAGCAGCTAGTCTTACAGGCATTGCACCTCCATCTGGTGGAACCCATGTCGATGGACGCATGGTTAGAGTTTACAATGTTGGTACAGCGAACTTAACGCTGGCCCACAACAGCGCATCATCCACAGCAGCGAATAGGATGTTTAGCTCAACAGGTGCCGACATCATTCTGGCACCTAATGACTACGCTGAATTGATTTATGATGCCACTAGCAATGGTTCAGGCGCAGCCGGATGGAGGGTATCCTAATGGCTGGTCTCAATAGGGCATACAAACGCAGAGGAAACGCAGTAGCTCTCAATGGGGCTCCTGTCCTGTGTCTGGATGCTGGGAGCAGACTCAGCTATCCTGGATCAGGGACTGCATGGACAGACCTGAGTGGTAATGCAAACAACGGAACGCTGGTAAATGGTCCAACATTTGACTCAGCGAATGGTGGAATTATTCTATTAGATGGAATAAATCAATATGCTACTTGTGCTTCATCTAATTCTTTTGCATTTGGAACAGGAGATTTTACTTTAGAAATAATGGTATACCATGGAATATCAGGGAACCAATACTCTCATTTACTTTCACTTCCAAATCAAAACACATTTACTTTAAAATCACGGGAAACAGGAACTTTTGGAGAAATATATTTTTACAGTCCAAGTTTTGCAACATATGGAGCAGGTGGAATTCCTGCAGCAACCGCTTCAGATTGGGTTTTAGCAAGAAATGCTTGGAACCATATTATTTTTGCAAGAAATTCATCTGTTGGATATGGATACAAAAACGGGATTCTTAAGGGATCGAAATCCGGTTTTACAGTAAATTTTACACAACAAATTTTAAATATAGGTTCTGGTTGGGGTGGCGAATACAGGTCCAAAAATATAGGGTTTGTTAGAATCTACAACCGAGCCCTTACTGCTGCGGAAGTAGCCACCAATTTTGAATTGCTTCGTGGACGATACGGTATTTAACAAAGGAGATTCCAATGGCTGATACGATTCCAGAACCTGTGTTTCCTGAGATTCCAGCGACAGATCCTACGGTAGTTCCTCCTGTTGAGGGTGCTACCTACGACCAATGGTTTCTGACCGGAACTAACATTGCTCGTCGTGATGGTGATGTGTACGATCTGGAATCCTTCTGGGTCAAAGGCAATGCAACAGCATTGTCCAACATTGCCACAAACAATGTGGTTCGCAATATCACTAATCTTGCTTCTTTGTCGGAGCAATTAGGAGCAGATTGGTTGAACGAAAACCCTGATGTCATTGCAATCATGCCACAGTTCTTGGCTGTGCTTGCAAAGATTGCGCTTAAGCAGGGAGTGCTGTAAGAAATGTACGGTAGCGTTCCTTACGCTAGTACACCATACGCTGCAATGGGTGGCTCTCAGCTACTTGTTGCAGCGTGTATCCATGTAGACTTACAGTTACTATACTCCTGTAAAGTTGGAG
>JBIICJ010000158.1:0-4644 GCA_044238965.1 Micavibrio sp.
GAGGTTACCTAGATCGTAATCATTGATAACATCCTCATCAACATCATTAAAGAAAAAAATACCCTTGTTACCAACTTTTTCGATGGTATCAAGCCTATATCCTAGCACCTTAAGTGCAGCCGCAAGAACTATATCTTGCGTCTCTATTGTTTTTCTAACAGACATAAATTTTTTGTCCTCACTTAATTGTTCAAGTACTAAATTACTTCCATTATTTATATGACTATATGATTAAAATGCAAAAATCATAGCTCGACCAGTTATTGAGTTTCCAAAAGAAACTATTACCGTATTAGCATTTTCAATCTTTACATTTTCTGGTATTATCTGTTCCCAGTTTTGATCGTATATAGTTGTTTGAATTCTTCGGGTATTTAAATTGTGGGTTATGGTCCACATCCCAGCTGAATTTACTTGAACGTGCTCATAACCTTTTACGCCATTAGCACTAGTCTGTTCTACCTTTGTATTTATATGTTCAAGGGCTTCTTGAACATTCGATACTCCGGTTAAGTTATTTATAGGAAATACATCAATATCAGCGGCGAGGTGTCTAAACTCAGGATCACCACCTAGGTGGTTGTCTAGATCACTTTTAAGCTGCTCAATATTTATACCATTTAGCGTTCCACCTAAAATGAGGTTACCGCTAATATTGGTATTACCTAGAACTGATAAAAGACCTGAAAATGTAAAATTGCCAGTATCTGCATCTATTGATAAGAACTTATCAACACTGCCGGCATTGATAACTAAATCTTTTCCAGCTTCTAGATTTATTGTTACCTTGCCGTCAACGACGCCGCTGTTGTCGTACGCAGATTGAAGGGTGACGCTAAATTGGTTACCAGGAGCAGTACTGGTGCCATCGTCAAATAGTAAACCACGTCCTCCAACAGTGAAAGTTGGGTTAGTAGTGCCACCAAAATTTGCTATGGCGCCATTCGGCGTCTGCGACAGTATACCATCGCTATCTAAATAAATTGGTTTAACTTTTAATTCGATTGACATTATCTTAACCTCACTGGTGGAAATAAGTTAAGATAAATTGAGTCTTGATCATAAACATACCCAACCTGCTGAACAAAGCCAATAGTTGGGGGAGCTAGCCGAAGGTCTCCATTTGGTCCACAAAACAAAGGTTTATTAATTTGCTCGGGCGTCCAATTCCACTGTTCATTTCTAATAACTCCGTTTGAAACTATTTGCCCTACTTCTTCTTCGTGTAAGTCTTCTACAACTATTCCACTTACAAATGAATTTGTGTTGATGGCACTTCTAGCGAGTTTTATCTTACGGTCTGGTTGGAATGAAACTAAATAAAACTTTGGAATTTCTTCTGCAGCTTGAGCATACACTAATGCCATGTCAAATTTGACATTTTGGGAACTTGTCTGGTAAATAATTAAATTCGATTCGGTAGTTACAAATGTACCGTCAGACTGCTTAAGTGGTTTATTATTTACCCCTAAAATAATATTTCCGGCTCGTACTTCAGTTCCACTTATTCCAACCTGTGAACCTATTGGGAATGGTATAATATTTGCAGTTGCGTCATATGTCGCGGCAAATACTCTGACTTTATCCTGCCATGATCCGGGAGAAGTAGGATTTGGCTTTCTGAAAACCCGCATTCTGTTATTGACTAGATCAAACCAGTGAGTGTCGGGCTGTGGGTTAGTTGGTTCTGTTGCTGAGTTGATTGGGGGGACAAGAGTCCACCCGCGAGTTAGTTCTCCAGTGGCTAGGCTAACATCCCAATAAAGATACTGTGTCTGTCCTGAAGCAGAAAGAGGACCGTTAGTACTACCAACCGCATCGCCGCCCCATGCACCAACTATTGTTCTAGTTTCCTCAAACAGATAATTTGCATCATAGTGCGCAATGGTGAATACTGTGGGCTCAGGTGAAACTATTAAATCTATTGAAGAACCAGACATGCTGGTTTTTCTTAAAAAATCTGGACCCGTAAGGTTTGTCTGTCGTCTGACAATTCCTTGTCTAAAATTTATTATCATGTCTTATCCAGCTGTGTTATGTGTTATATGATATCGTATATTTAACCTTTCTGGAAAGGTGTCAACTTGAGATGCTAACGGTCAGCGTATATGTAATAACAAGTTCACGGTTGGCAGTTTTAACAATTGGGGCAAAAATTATGTGAGTCAGCATCTCACCGCGCTTTGTGAACAAACCAAGCTCGTCAAAAGCAAAGCTATTTTCAAATGTAAGAGAATCATCTGAATCGCTTGACGCTTGACCAGCAGGCTCACTAGCTGAAATCGTAGCAGTGCAGATGACAATTGCAGTATCATCTGTTGGGCTTACTTGGTAATCTACTGAATTTTCGGCAGGTACCCCAGCAACGTTCTCATCAATTATTTCAGCGTATGTTTCATTATAAAGAGTTGCGCTGTCACCTTCTACAACAGGTGGAAGGAATTCTAATTCACCAAGAGAGTTAACTGTTGTTCCACCATTCCCAAGTCTAATTTCATAAATGTGTTGAGAAGTAGTCCCATCAACTGGATCTAAATTGTTAGATAGACCTCTGGCAAGAGCTCTTGCCATATTTTTTGGGTGAACAGCATTTTTTTTGTCAAGAAGTATCTCACCGGTAACTGCGTCTTGTATCAAGACATGCCCGATTATATCTGCTACTATTTGATTATTCATTTTATCTCCATTATCACTACCGGCCAGTGGTACGTGTATTTTATTTATAAAATTGTCAATTGGGCACACCATTCATTAGGCAAAAATCTTAAACTGAGATGTTGGCGGTGTAAAAGCTGTAGTATATCTACTTATACCCTGTGTTATCCTAAGCTCGTCAATCAATCCAGAGTAATAATATCTTCCTCCCCCGGTGCTGTAAGATCCTATATCTGAAATTCTTAGATTTTTAGTAGAGTTAATACTTGTTGGTTGACCATTTACGAATACGGTAGTACTGACAGAATTATTTGAAATTACAATATGATTCCACTGATCTGCTGCTGCAGTGGTTTCTATCAGCACAGTTCCAGGACCAGCTTTGGCGTCTGAACCAATGATTGAATTAACCTGTGAACCAATTGTTATCATCGTGATATCATTTTGATTGAAATACACCCGCACAGTGTCATTAGTAGAATGCTTTTCCCAAAACTCAACCGTCCATTGTTGATTAGCTCTAAGTTGAATACTATCAGTAAAAGTTAAAAATGAAGCTCCTGCCATGCTAATAGCATTACCAAACTTTGAATCTGAAGTAGAAAGTTGCAGAGCCGAGTTCTGAATAACTGCCCGGCGATAACCACTAGAATCAGCAACTGGTAAAGAATCAAATTTTAAAAGAGCAACTACATTTCCAAAATAAACGTCTCCTCCTTCTGATGGAAGACCTTTTTCGAATACCTGCAGTGTTTCTAAGATACGTGTAGAAATGCTGTCTGGTCTATAATCAGAAACTAAAGTTGAAGGAGAGCTTGATTGATTTAAGATAGGGCTGTCAGCAACGTCACCAGTCCAGTCAAAATTTCCTGTTGAGCTGTCAAATGTCACCCCCTTAAGCTGGCCTGGCAAAATTCTCTTGTTAAAACCAAATGTATCATATGGTAAAATATCAAATGCATTCTGAAGAGGAATTGCACCGCCCTCAGTTAAAGTTACGTTGATATTGTCAGCATATGACATTCTTATTACATCTATGAACCTTATGCTGTCAATAAGACGTAAATTAATTACGTCAAACAATTTAACTTGTCTCTTTTCGAAGATGTTGATAAATTCTGTAAATTTGACTATGAGTTTATCACTCATGGATTGTCTTAAAAGCACTTTTAAAGAAAATTTCTTACCGGCAGGTAGAAACTCTTGTTGAAAACTTGAATCAAAAGTTAATAGTGCTTGAAGCGCTCGGTTCCTAGCTTGAAAGATTTGATTGATGGTAAAAACTTTTTTGCTGCTGTCGGCACATAGGAATGCCTCAACTTTTACAGCTATGCCATCACTTAAATCAACCTCAACATTATTTGCATCATAGTATTTCAGAACTAGTGGAACCCAGTCATTTAGCCCTTGAAGTTCATCTTCAGAGCTTGAACCATCTATTTTTAGTTGAATTTCATCCTTCACTAATCGCGTGAATCTAACTTCATCACCTATTTCTGCGCTGGGGATAATAATATTTCCAACACTATGATAAAATGGAAAATAATCTTTTAATACGCTTGTTGGAACGCTAACGACACCTGCCTCGACATCATAATTAAATGAATCAAAATTTCCAGTGTCATAGCCAATTTCACGCGTAAGCTTTTTAAGAGATGTAACATAAACTTTTATCCCACGTTCCTCTTCATCATCAAATGGTAAATAATCATACCTGGCAGAATCATATCCTTCTACTGATGGGCGTGATGTGAATTTGAATGAAACTTGACTGTCAGTCCATACTTCACCGACCTTTAGCGAATGAAGCAGTTTTTTACCATCTTTTCTAACTATAGCATTCTCATCATCAATAAATTTTAGTGAATATACAGCTGGGGAAGTTGTATTAACATTTCCCACGGCCTGAAATTCTGGTACTAACCAACTTTTTGTACTAGAATTAAAAGGTACACAGTTCAGCAGAGGAATCTTAAATCCAATTTTTCC
>JBIICJ010000002.1:0-61541 GCA_044238965.1 Micavibrio sp.
CGCACGCACGGTGCTTTTGATCAGGCAACCATGGGCAGCGTTGCTAACGTTGGTCTTATGGCGCAGCAGGCAGAGGAATATGGCTCTCATGATAAAACCTTTCAGGTTGCCGCAAAAGGAATGATCCGCGTTGTTGCCGCAAATGGCACAGTTCTTCATGAGCAAAATGTCGAAAAAGGCGATATCTGGCGGATGTGCCAGACCAAGGATGCAGCAATAAAAGATTGGGTTAAGCTGGCAGTCACTCGCGCGCGCATAAGCAACTCACCAGCTATTTTCTGGCTGGATAAAAATAGACCACATGATGCGCAGGTTATTGACAAGGTCAAACAATATCTTGCTGATCATGATATAAGCGGCCTTGATATTTCGATTATGTCCCCGGTGGACGCGGCGTTAAGAACACTAGAGCGTGCCAAGGCTGGATTAGATACAATCTCCGTGACAGGAAATGTACTGCGCGATTATCTGACAGACCTGTTCCCGATTATCGAGGTCAGCACAAGCGCCAAAATGCTCTCAATTGTGCCACTCATGAATGGCGGAGGTTTGTTCGAAACCGGCGCTGGCGGCTCTGCGCCAAAACATGTGGAACAGTTTATTCAGGAAGGACATTTGCGCTGGGATTCTCTTGGTGAATTTACAGCATTGGGCGCTTCGTTCGAGCACATGGCAGATCGGGGGAATGCAAAAGCTAGAATCATGGCGGAAACACTTGATATAGCGATAGCGCGGCTTCTGGATGCAGAACAGTCGCCATCTGCCAAGGTTGGCGAACTTGATAATCGTGGAAGCCAAGTTCACCTTACGCGTTATTGGGCCGAAGCTCTGGCGCAACAACAAAAAGATACCGATCTGAGTGCCTATTTCAAGCCGCTGGCTGAAAAATTGCGCCTCAATATTGATAAGATCATGCAGGAAATAGATGCTACGCAAGGTAAACCAATAGATCTTGGTGGATATTACCATCCTGATCTTACAAAAATGCAGACTGCAATGCTCCCAAGCTCAACGTTTAATACAATATTGGGGTTGAGGTAAGGCCGGGCCTCTCTCTGCATCATCAAATCATTTTTGGTGGCACGTCAGCCAGCAAACAGTGTGGGACATTTGATGAGTTTTATATCTCTTACCACCCCACCTTATAGCTGTTTGGGCTGTGATGGTGAGGTAAAAGATCATCGCCATATGCAGTATAGCCAACAATCCGACACGCGAGAAAAATGCCATGTGAAAGAAACGGCTATTAAGAGCTGGAAATTCGGATTATCTACGCGTGCCGAAATCGCGCACGCGAAAACCCCACATTTTGCGGGCATTAGTGCGAGAAGATTCTCAATAAGTGGAAAATGGATGACGAAATGGTTGTGTTGTTAGTCGGTGCCTAAGTTTTCTCAAATATGATTGTCTTCTTATAATTTTCTTTGTGAAAGAGAATCTACAATTTTTTGTAAACTATTTTTATGTTCTGTTAATTTATCATTAAGAAAATTTATATGATTTACTGCCTCGGGCTTTATATCACTAATCCATTTATCTTTGTTATTGTTATATAAGGTTTTGACATCAATAATTTTATTATTCACCGGTTGTTCATAGGCAGCATAAAAATTATAGATTTCTTGCACTGTGCTAAATTCTTGTTCTGTCAGCGATTCATAAGCTACGCCAGAGATATGAAGTTGATTTGCGGTAGTTCCCAAAAAAGACGAAAATTTAAAAAAGCCAAAATAATTTTGAATATTATCGCCATTTACTGCGTTTCTATAGTTTTCTAATTCTTTTATCCAACCCTGTAATTTGCCAATATTTAATTTTACTTCTGAAATAAAATTTTTAAAAAGTCGCTTTTGGCCATTAATCTCAAAGCGCCACTGAACTATGTATGTGATAATCACTCCAGCAATTATACCGAGAAAATTACCAAGCACTTGTGACCAAAAGTCAGGACATTGCATCAAAGAAACTTTCACATTCTTGTTGTAAATGGCTGTGTGTGAAGTCGTATGCTAAATTTTCTTTGTTAGTTCAAGTATTGCTGGCCAAGCCATAATCGTAGTTAAAACAAGAATTATAAAAGCAAGAATAAGAATTGCCCACGTTAAGAAAACCATTTTTTTAGATTCTTTTGCATTTACATTATGCATTTCAAAAAAAGTTTTATGCAGATCTTTTGTAGCATTTGAACCATTCCATTCGCCTAAAGGTATACCATTCATTTTTTAAAAATTCTCCTTTAAGGGGAGATAATGGCTATCAGCAAAGACAAGAAAGAGCTTTTCGCACTGAATATATAAATCACCTATGAAATATTAAATTATGCAGTTTTACTAAGCGAGTTTAAACTTGTAGAACTATTCCTAATTGATAGCTGCCTTTCTATGGCCCTTAATGATAATAGTATTTCATATACATCATTAAAAAAATGTGTAACTGAACTATATTTATACTTTAATTCAAATTTTATAATCTGATCGTTAGTATAGTTAATCCATAATTGCTCAATGTTTTTTTCTAATAACTTAATTGAGCGCAATAATTTTCCATGAATTCTAAGATCATAATCTCCAAATAAAACCTTTCTGTATAACTCAGCAGATAGTAGATCCTGTTCAATCTCATAAATTGATATAAGCGCAGTATCAATATTATTATCTAAAGCAACTAACATTTCATGCATGTTATATATTGCTGCAAATTTGGGATTTCTTACGGAGTTCTCATAGCTTGCATCATAGCTATCTAAATTAATATTAATTTTTTCTATGCATAGATTGTTACCAGTTTCCAGAAAGAACAAACTCTCCAAATCCTCCAACCACTGAATATTTTTTGCTTCATTAGATTGCATTACCAAACTCCATAATTAACTTTAAGTTAATTTAATAATAAATATTGCGCAATAGTTAAATTTGATTATCTTAGAAAAAGATATAGAATGTTAAATAAATAGCTAGGAAACAATATGTCAAATAAAAATAATTTAAATTCCATTGATAAGAATGTTGGCAGGGAAATAAAAAAGGCACGATTGCTGCTCAAAATGCGACAATCTGACGTAGCCAATATTTTAGGCGTTAGCACAACACAGATTCACAAATATGAGCAAGGTATTAGTTCGCTTTCAGTCGATAAAATTAGAAAGCTTTGTGACACCCTAGGTATTTCTTTGGTAAAACACATAGAAGATAGTTGTAGTAGTTCTAGCTCTGCTCTTGAGCACCCATTCTTTAGCTCGACTACAAATAAACTAAATAAAGAACTAAGCGATGATATAGACTCCCTGATTGAATATTTTATAAAAATAAAAAATCCAGAAACTAGGAAGTCCATAATACATTTAGCCAAGATGACACGAAAAGATGCAGAGTAAACATAAAGATTTCTTCACACGCTATATTAGACATATAGAGCTTAGAAATTTTGGAGAAGCCGCTCAAAACAAGCTTATTGAGGCCCATGTTGCCATTATTGGTATTGGTGGTTTAGGTAGCCCTGCATCACTATATTTATCAGCTGCCGGTATAGGTCATCTGACATTAGTAGATGATGATGAAATTTCTATTTCCAACCTCCAAAGACAGATAATTTTTTCAAGTGATGAGAAAGATAAAAAGAAAGTTTATATAGCACAATCACGCCTACTAAAAATAAACTCCAATATTCAAGTTGACACTCACTCAACAAGATTGAAAAAAGAAAATATAGATAAAATTCTTTCGACAGCTGATGTAATTCTAGACTGTACAGATAACTTTGAAACTCGATACCTTCTGAACGAATATGCTATTTTAAATTCAAAAACTCTCATTTCAGGATCAGCAGGCTTTTATGATGGTCAGGTTATGGTGATTAAAAAAGAGTTTCCTTGTTATCAATGCTTATATCCAGAGATGCCGAATGCTGTTCAGGTTCCTAGCTGCGTAGAGTCAGCTGTTCTTGGCCCTGTGGTGGGAGTTATTGGTAGCTTAATGGCAACAGAAGCAATTAAAGAAATTTCTAATTTAGGAGAGTCTCTTGCTGGGAAAATATTAACTTATAGTTCGCTTAGCACAGCATGGCAAAAGCTAGATTTACAAATTAATACAGATAGTAGATGTCCCCTCTGCAAAGAATGTAAAAAGTATGCAAATCACATGGCGCAATAATGAAAGTGATCAAATATTTCACTTTTTAAAATCCAGGCATATTCAAGATAGAATCTTAATAATTATCGGCGTTGCTGGCTCAGGAAAAACATCCCTCATAAAAGCAACTATTGAAAAAAATAAAGCACACCCTGTTCTGTATAACTATAAATTCTCACCTGATATAGACAGTATTAATTTTATTATATACTTACTCAAAAAACTAATTAGTAAAATTGCTTTAGATAAAAAGAGTGATAATAAATTTATTCTAAAATATTTCATAAGCTTTTTTAATTTAAGCGATGAAAATCAAATATATTTAGAAAGTATTATTAATTATATATACGATGAACCAATAGAAAATAAACATTTTATATTATCCCAATTAGTTAATTTAATTTCAGAAATAATAGAAAATTATAGATCGGATATAGTGCTATATTGGGATGATATACATTGGGCATCAAGCTCATTTGATTTCTTATTGGAAAGAATAGGAAAAATTAAAAATAAATATAACTATAAAATTAAAATAATATGTTCATCAAGGAAATCCCCTATTCTTTCCAAAGAATTAAGCCCAATATTCATTAATCTCAATTCATTCAATAAAAACAGTATAAAAGATTTATTCATTCAGGAACTAAAAATTTCTCTTGAGGATGATAGCATTATAAGAATCCACAAAATGACAAGAGGAAATCTTTTTCTAATTTCTGAAATAATAAGCCACTTAATGGAATTAAAAACAAAAAAAGCTATTGAAAATAGAATTTTAAAGTTAGAAAAATCAGTAGATAATAAATTTATATATAAATATATTTTACAAAATTTTTACCTACTAAGTAAGGAAGAAAGGGATTTCATAGAAACCATCTCTTGCGCAAATTCACCATTAATTACTAGCGATATAAAGAAATTATTTAAATACGATACAAAAAAAATTATTCATGCTTGCCGCCAACAAGGATTATTATCTGAAAATTTAGATGAGATAAGCCTAAGTCATGATATTTATAGAGAAACAATATTCAATTCATTATCAAGCGATAGGAAAGTTGAAATACATAGAAAATTTATAAAAATAATGAAATCAAAAATTTACCTTAAGCCTATAAATGATCTTATTAAACTATTAAATCATTCATATGCTTGCGGAGATTCTGCGTTATCATTTACTGTGGCATTGTACTTAGTGGAAAAAAGTACGAATTTTTTTATGCCAGATATTGCGCAAAATGCATTATCTTACCTTTTAGATGGCATTAAAAAATATAAAAAACGTCAGCTAAGAATGCTTAAAATCGGAATATTGGGTGGTAAGGCCTTTCTTTTACAAGGCAGTATAGAACAAGCTAAGAAGTATATTTTACTAATTCATGAGAATATAGAACACCCTAAAATACCCAGAAAAATTTATATTGATGGTTTAAATGTGCTAAGCTTTTACTACTGGACTGCAGGTCAGTTAAATACTGCCAAGGACTTATTAGAAAAACTTTTATCCATGAAAGAATTAAGTGAAAATCAAAGAGCGTTATTCTCCTTTCGTATAGCTGGAATTATTTCTGATAATGGCTTCTTTAAGCTATCAAATGAATATATTGAGAAATATCTAGAAGAACGCACTATTAGTAAATCTCATATCAATATTCTAGGTTCCACATATCAAATTCTTCCTGCTATCCTAGCAATAAAGGCTAGAAACCTCTCATACCTAGGACAAAAAGAGGACTTTTCTAGTTTGTCCGAATCTATTTTATCAAGTCTAAAGAATGATTTTTCATTGTCTGATATTCTCGCTAGATGCCTTATTGCTGACGGCTATATCAGCATACAGGACTATGATAGAGCACTGACAATTTCTAGTGACGCAGCAAGAGTTGCTGCAAAAAACAATCTAACAACATTAAATCCTTTTATATTTACAATAATAGGTTTCTCAAAATGTATGCTTGAAGACAAAGCGGGCCTGCATCTTATCTATAAATCAATTAAAGCTGCTGAGTTAGATAAAAGATATAGTCGATTAGGTTTGTATTATTTATATTATATTAAGGCATCAAAGAAAATATATCCACATTTAACTCACACACGCTATAAAAAAAGAGCATTACTATTGGCACGAAATAATGATGAACAATGGATAGAGAAACAGTTACTCTCTCTATAGATTTTATGATTTTATATTATTCTTGATCGAGTCAGCTAGTAAGCAGAAAATTGCTTCAATTTTTTCATCTCCATAAATTTCTTGAGAGATAGTATGTGCGATATATAAATGATCAAGCATTTGATTGATCATTATCATTTGATTACTATTTTGATTTGCCGTTTCTTTTTTTAGCATTCTTAAAGAATACCATTTAAAGAACTTATTAGCTTGTTCACCATTAATACAATATTTAACTTTAAGTTATATTATTATATATATAACCAAGGAGGTTAAAATGGGAAATGCGTTAATTAAATCGGAAAATGGGAAACTATATCAATATGATAGCGGAAAATATCACCTAATAGGAGATGTTTCAGATAACTCATTTAAAACAGCAAATCTTGCTGAAATACCAAGTGAAAATATTCACGCCTCTTCTAATATGTTCTTTTTACCAAACTAGAATCTAAAAAAATAGGAAGGTGTGAATTTTGACTCAAAAAATTTTTACATCTGGAACATATAGATCTGAACTTCCAGAAAAAACTTTTGAGAAAATTTCACACCTTTTTCCTATACTCGGAATAACTAGAATAGCCAATATTACTGGCTTAGATAGAATTGGAATACCTGTTGTAGCTGCAATAAGACCAAATTCTAGATCTCTTGCTATATCCCAAGGAAAGGGCCACTCTCTGCTAGCGGCAAAAGTCTCAGCCGCCATGGAATCTATAGAATCATACCATGCTGAGAATATTACAGCACCAACATTATATACAAGTTACGATACTATTTCATTTAAACATAAAGTAATTGATATAAAGGGACTAACCCATGCCCCCAACAAGGCATTCTATACAAATAAAAAGATACTATGGCTTGAGGGATATGACTTACTCAATAATGAAAATAAATTTGTTCCCTATGATAGTGTTTCTGCAGATCTAACAATTGACGAACTTCCTGATTCTATATTTTTACCCGACAGTAATGGATTGGCGTCTGGCAATACATTACTAGAAGCGCAAATACATGCAATTTGTGAGGTAATTGAAAGGGATAACCTATCTATATTTTGGTTCATAAATGAAGAGACGCGTAATGAACGATTAATCGATATTAATACAATTCAAGACGATAATTTACAAAATCTTATAGAGAGAATAAAAGAGAAGAATATAAATATTTCAATTTGGGATATATCGTATAATACAGAAATACCTACATATATTTGTAAATTAACGGATTTAGATGAGGAGTATAAAAACTTTATTAGACCCACATTTGGAAGTGGAACACATCTTAATAGAGAAATTGCATTATCAAGAGCTATAACAGAAGCGGCTCAAAGCAGAGTTACATTTATTTCTGGAGCGCGTGATGATCAATATAAGTCAGTTTATAGAACATCTCTATCAGATGATTTTGTAAAATCCTTCTCTAAATACGAAACTAATAGTGGAACCTTCTCATTTCATGAGCGTATAAATTTGAATGCAGATACTTTTGAAGGTGACCTAGAAATACTATTAAGCACATTAAAGAAAAGTGGCCTGCGGGAAGTTGTTTGCATTGACCTTACAAGGGAGGAGTTTTCAATTCCAGTATGCAAGGTAATAATTCCACACATGCAATTAATTAATAATGTTTCTTCAAAAAATGAAAGATTTACGAAAATCTTGGAGAATTATATTGAGTGATAATATTCACATATTTACAGGTCCAACAATCAATCATGCTGATGCGGTAAAAATATTTCCAGCAGGAATTTATCATGACCCTATTAGTCAAGGGGATATACCTAAATTAATAAAAAACTACAATGTTAAAGCAGTAGCAATTATTGATGGTTTCTTTGAGGGCGTACCATCCGTCTGGCATAAAGAAATTCTTCATGCATTATCAGAAAATATTTTTGTATTTGGATCTTCAAGTATGGGGGCATTAAGAGCTGCAGAGTTACATGACTTTGGTATGGTAGGAACAGGTGAAATATTTAATCTTTATTATAATAAAATTATAGAGGATGATGATGAAGTCGCAGTACTTCATGGGCCCAAAGAGATCGGATATCATCCTTTCTCAGAGGCGATGGTCAATATCCGTGCAACATTAAAGAAAGCGATTGATTTCCAAATTATAAATTATGAAGATGCTTGTAAAATTATTTACAACGCCAAAGAACTTTTTTATAAAAAAAGAAACTACCATGAGATTATAAAAAAAGTAGATATTTCCTCAGAAAAAAAGGAAAAGTTCATTCATTGGGTAGAGATAGAAAAAGTTGATCAAAAAAGAAAAGACGCAGAACAATTATTATATCACTTGTCATCTTTTAATTTTTCAAGTGAAATAAAACTAAATTTTATTTTTAATAAAACTGTTTTCTGGAGAAATGGGCAGGATAACTAACATGAATAGTACTAAAAAAATTAGAGAGTCCATTTTTTTTAAATCTTTATCCGATGAGGTTTTTACTAAAGTTATTGATCAATCTATAAAAGAGAATATAAAAAAAATAAATATATATATAATCAATATGAAATATCAAATGATCTTTACTTTGTCCTAGATGGTACAGTTGGCATATATAGAGAAAATTCAAATGGGACTTATACTTTTATCAAAAAAATTTCTGAAGGAAATCATTTTGGAGAGATAAGCTTTATAGATGATCATCCTCGTGAATTTTCAGCTAAAGCTGAAGATAATGTTTCACTATTTAAAATACCTAAAAAAAGCTTTGTGAATATATACCAAGAAATTGAGTTTGATACTTTCATGCGAATAAGCTCTTTTTTAACACAGCAACTTCGCCTAAATTTTCAGAGTGAAATTGTACAAGAGCCTAGAATTTCAAAAGAAAATGCTTATTTAAAGTTTTATAAATTATATAAAAAGAATGAAATAAAAAAATTTTGGGAAATATCTCAAGAGCGTTTATCGCAAGAACTCAAAATATCTAGAACAACTCTAAATAAAATAATAAATTCATTAGAAAATGAGAACGTCCTAAAGAAAGTTCGTGGCGGATTATTAATAAAAGATATAGAACTAGAAGAATGGGGAAGAAAAAATGAAATTGATCTATAGCGCATGGTTATCAGAACGATTAGAAAAATCTGACGAATTTATAGAAATAGAAAATGAAATTTCAGTCAGATCACTAATGGAATTATTAGCAAATAAAGGGTCATCTTATTCATCAGTTTTTAAAAATACAGGCATAATAAAAGCTTCAGTCAATGGCAAGGTTATATCTCTTGACACAATTATAACAACTAAAACAGAAGAAATTATTTTCTTTGCGCCAATCGCTGGTGGCTAACTCTTGGCTAGCATATCTAAAATCTCAACTCCTCTAGATGTTAGGAATACATATTTCTTTCGTCGATTATTATCATGATATTTGGTACTAAGAATGCTATATGGCACCGTTGATAACTTAGAAACAATTCTTGAGGCCGTTGAAGTATCTATAGAAAAATAAACGGATATATCAGTAATTGAACATTTATTGTTAATAGTAACATATAAAAACACCATTAAATAAATAAGTGGTATTTCTTGATTAAGCTTAAAAAAGATTTGTAACTGCTTTTGTAGTAAAATCAGGCTTTCTAGTTTATGATTCATAATATGAATTTTACAATATCCTTAGATTATTAACAGTAGCGCAAGACTAATTAAGTGATAATGTGCATTATAAAAAATTAAACATTCAGAAAACGCAGGTTAAATACTTAATTCCGCCTTCTGGATTGACTTAAACATACTACGTGGGCACACTTCCATTTTTGCACCTAAGCCAACATGCTGACCATAAATCATAGCAAGCATTTCTGATGAACGAAAAATACCCTGTCCTTGTTTTCCGCTTTCCAGTAAATTCTCAAAATACTGCTTTATATCATCCTTGACAGTTAACGCATCGCGCGTGTGATATGTTGTCATACCATCTTTGTTATTTACAAAAATGAGAGCATTAAAACCTGCTTCTTCGCCACCACAACATGACGCGCGATACTCTAAGACGCCTTGAAATTTATCACCAATCATTACGGATGACGGAATTTGCGAAACAATTTTTCCCGTATCATCAAATTGAATATCACACAAAACAGCAATCGATTCGTTGAAATCTGGTATTTTATGACCAGATGTTGTTTCAACCCAATTATTTTGATCAGAATCAACCCATAAAAATACTGAATGTCGCCCCATGAACAAAATTGGATTTTCATTTGTATGAATTGGCATCAATTCAAAAAAATCTCTGTTTTCTTGGTTAAATGATTGTAAAGCCTGTGGCCTATCCCACGGCTCTGCTGTTATGATGCTTATTGCATCTTTATGACTTTGCTCATCAGCAATATAGATTGGCGGCTTAAAAGCAAAATTTATATGGGTATGTGAATCAGTCATTTTTTACTCCTTTAAAAAATTTAAAATCTATATTTTGGGCGCTCTCATTCTTGTCCGCGTTGTGGTTGCCTGAAAACCACCTAGATTTTCAGTAATCGTTTGAGCATCAGCCCCTTTTAAACTAATCATTTGAGGAACTTCCGTTATCACTTTTGGGTTATTTCCTGTCATATCTGGCTTAGCACCTGCGCCATATCCTGCGGGACAAAATCTTTTCTCAGCTTCTTTGGTAAGATTAGTAATCCCTTCTTTTATTCTATCCATAAATGATTTTTGTTTTAATTCTTGTTGTCGCGCCTCATCAACTTTATTTTGTAAAGAATCTTGTGCGGCTTTATTATCTGTTGTCACTGTATTCTTCATATCTACATTTGCAGATGAGGTTTCTAAATGAATCGCTTTTTGTATAGTTTGCAAAGCTGTAGCAGCACTCCCAGTTTGTTCAATCAACGCTTGTAATTTTTCTGTGCCAACTGCGCTTTTTGCTTCGGCATAAATTTGTACAGCTTGCTTTGTATCAACACCTAATGTTTGTTCTAGTTCTTTCAACACAGGACGACCAAGATCACGAATAGCTTCAGTACGTTGTTCAAGAAATTTAGTTTCCTCAGGATCAATAGCACCAGCTACTTTTGCAAAATCAACAGCACAATTAGCGCAATTACCATTGCATGGCCCACAAGGACCAGTTGGCTTTTTATCAACCTCATTTTTATTATCATTATTTAGCAAAGTTGGATTTATAACATCAGGCTTTTTAAATTCTACAGGGGATAAAGGTATAACTTTGGGATCACTAACTGGTATGGATTTATTCTCAACAGACTGAATTTGCTCTGCAGGTTTAACTATTTCAAGATTTTGTTGAGTAGTTGGCACATTATTAGTTTCAACCTTAACCTCGACAAGTTTTTGATCTACTGGTTTTATATTTTCATTATGTTGTACTATAGCTTTATCCTCAACCACTACAGACTTTGATTCTACGATTGCGCCAGATGGCATTAAACTAACTGGCGAAGAATCTTTATTAAGCTCTGAACCAGACTTCGTTGAGATTGGTACGACTGCTTCACCAGCTACTAATGATAATTTGGGTGTGTTTGATAAACCTTTGTCTTGTGTCACAATTGGTGCGGGACGATTTAGGATATAATCACCCAAATTTGTTTGCTGGAATGCAGGTAAGTATGGATATAAAGATATAATATTATCTGCTGCAATAGGTTTAGAATCAAAATTGTTTGAAAATTTTGCCTCGGAAGACACATCTAAACCTTGACCTACGACTACTCTATCTTGCGTATCACGCAATAACAATAACGCTTCCAGCGGAGATGGTAATGTAGGCGAGCCAACTTGAATGATATCTAAAACAGGTGATTGCAATAATTTTGTTGTTGTATCAAATCCCGCCATAGACATTGGGTTCAATTGTAATGCAACAATTCCATTAATTTGCTCAATTATTTCTTGACGACGTTCGGTATTTTGTGTCTGCGTTAATTCTGTACGAAACTCTATCGCTGTATTGGCTAATATCGTGGCGATTAACGATATATTACTAGGCGCCATGTTCCACTTTTCCGCCAAAATGCTAACTGTTATTGGCAAAGCACTTTCAACTACCTTTATCAAACCTTCAACCATTTGCGGAGAGATACTCTTAAAATTATCTACATTTATTTCAACGCCATTTATCATTGATGGAGTTGATAATATCGATTGCAATTTTGTTAAATCAGCAACAGCCATTAATGATAGTGGCGATTGTGCAAATGATTGCAATGTTGCGTTCATTTGGACAAGTATTTCACGTTCGGCAGGGCTTAATAACTCTAATTTTTGTGATAAATCTTGTGCTGTAACAGCAATGCTATGCATCGCAGTGTCAATTGTGCGGATCTGATCGATCGATACACCCAGATCACTCGCTGCTTTGACATGAATAGCATCAACTGCGGTTGATAATAAAATCGCTATATTTTGTGATTGCAGAGGTGGTAATAATTCTGCAATCGATGGTGATAATTTTGCAATCGCTAGTGTAATATTCAAAATATTACCATTCTGATTTTCGTGAGCATTAATCGCATTTAGCACATCTAATATTTGCGTCTTTTGTTCATCGGTAATATCAGGATTTTTTAATGCCAATTGCAACGATTCTTTGACCGCATTTAATGATTGTTCTAAATATACGCCTTCATTTAAACGGCCATCCATGGCGATTAATTTTTGTTCCAATATTGGCGATTCAATACCTGCCTGCGATACAATATTTGCCACCATACCACTTACAAATTGTAACATTGTTTTTGAAATTGATTGTGTATCAAATAGAGCTAGAGATGTATCCGCAATACGTATAGAAATATTTTCGATCATAGATTGAATACGCATCTGTGCGTCAGGCATAACGCCCAATTCGGATAATTGACGAAGTGTCGAGATATCAGTCAGAAGGCCATCCAATTTTTGAATAGTTTCTGATGAATAATTTTGTGGATTTAGCATGATGCTTTGAATTTCGGTCATCAATGCAGGCATATTCACAATATTGGCACCCACAGCACGCAAAAGGCTCAAATCTAAACGTATTTCTTCGGTTAATCCCGCCCCCATCATGGCTGTATTTGCTGGGGAAGAAGTAATATTTGAATTGGCGTTTAAGGTTTGTTTTGTATCACGAATGTCTTTGTGATCAATTCGTGAACCTGATAAGAAAAAACATTCTTTTCCGGCGATAACACTCACCAAACCAAGATCTTTGAGAGCGTTTGATCCCATACCCCCCATATCATAATTTTTAACTTGGTTACCACCCATTAAATCAACAATTGTTTGTGATTTATCATTTACGTTATCACGGCTATGAACCAGAGCGAGTTCAACTTGATCAGGATATGCGCGCGCAGGAAAGCTCATAATTTATTCGCCTTGTTTTTTCTTGAGAGAGAAAGTGAGATTCATGTAATTTGTTTTTGTATCTTCGCAATAATCACACAGCCACGCGATCATATAATTCATCATTTCATCAATATCATGAGATAAAAATGATGGGGTCTGTGATTTTATATCCATGATAATTTTTGTGACCACTGTCATGATATCACCTTCGGCATCAATCTCCAGTAATCGTCCATTACGTACAAAATATTCTAATACACGATCAATTGATTTTTGCGTTCTATAGGAAACGGGTTTATCCCACACGCGATCTTCATTCGTCACATTATCTGTGATGAATGCATCGATTTCGGAGAGTGTTGTTTGGTTGAGAATCTGAAGTGCTGAATTCATAAAGTTTTATATATGCCCAATGAGAATGATTATCAATACCATCCTTAATTAGATTTATTTTTCATATTTTTATAGTCAGCCTATCAAAATTTTGCACCTATGATTTTTGTAATGTGATTTACAAAGATAAGACTTACATGACTCTCAAAATGATAATATGGATTGTGGAAAATGGTTATAGAAAATTCTTGATTTACCAATCTTACTTCAAGGGCAGATAACTCACTGTTTTAAAACAATTATCTCCCACTCCAAAATCTTGACATAATTATATAAGTTATGTTAACTTTCCCCTCGCTTGTGGGTGTATATCCTCTCCATATAAATCAAACAAATATCGTGAACACACTATTTGTTCTGTTGGATTGATTAAGCGTAAACAAAAAAATTTATTAGTAAGTTTTGGATTATGAACGATCTAGAAGAAAAGTTAAAATCGTGGCTTAGCCCATACCCAGTCAGAGCAATGGCGCCTACAAAAGTTGCAGCCATAGTTTATGCATGCAGAGAGAATATTCGAAAATTAGATATAGATGATGCTGAAAGAGTTGAGTCAATAGAGCATGCAATCCAAACTATTTTAATATCTCTCTACTCTATAAAAAATTATCAAGAAACTGGTAAACCCTTCTCCGCAAAAACAATGAGAAAATCTTTTTCTTCTCTTATAAAATTTGTTCCTTCCAATTTATATGGGTTACATGATATAAAAATTCATCTCTCATCTTTACCTAAGGATATAAAGGAGAACTTATATCAATCATTTATTCAATCAGATCGAAAACGCATAGATCATTTTATTGAATTAGCTAAACGATTAGCGCAAAAATTAGATCCTCAAGAAATGGCCTTCCAAGATGCTATCGCCAGCATTATCATACATGCAAAAATACCAGAAGAATTAATAAAAATGCTAACTGATGCGAATGCTAATCTTCAAGGACAACTGAATTTAATTGAATATCAATCATCAGTTCAAAGAGTAAAAAACCTGACCACACCAACAGATGGGCCCAAAAATGTCCTAGAGATGATTGCCTGCTGCGAAGCGTATATTGGTGGAATTTCACCAAGTGACATGGGCATCAAAACTAAGCAAAATCTCTTTGTAATGAACTTATTTCAATTCATGGGTAGCTTATTCTCAGAATTGGATGATATGCCCGATCAAAAGCATGAAGAGATATTAACTCCAATCAGAGGTTCTATTAGGAATGTTTTGAAAACACATTCTATTGAATATGGGCAATTAACTGGGTTGATACGATTCTTCACCCAGCATCATGAAGGAAAGGTTGACCTACAAACTCAAGCCTACAGAGAAGCCTTAATTGCTTCCATGCTTAAGTGTATAGTCATAGATCAAATGTACAGAACAGATCCGGAGATGAATGCAAAGCACCCTGAATTATTCGAAAGAAATATTGAGTGGATCAATAGTATGCTTGAAGATTATCCGCGCCCAACACCAGATGAGACAGCAGATGAAGTAATAGCAAATATTCTAAAAAACCAACCAGCCATTAAAGCTAAAAGATTAGTAGACGAATTTAAAAATGCACGTGATCTCAAACCACCAGAAATGGATGAAGTTGTTGTTTTATATTATCCACAAGATCAAAAACTTAGATCAATGAGACAGAATTTTTTCAAATACTCTAAGCTTGATAATGATGATGGACCGAAGATTTCTTTCTTAAAATATATAGCCAATAACTTTGCAGAGGATTTAAAAGCTATTGGTCTTGATGAAGATGCAATCAGATCAATGGCGGAAACTGGAAAAATTCCATTTAAGCCTGACGCTAATCAGTATCCTCTTACTGTAGAACACATTAATGATAGAGAATATGGCGGAACTAACCTGCATGATAATCTTATTTTATTGTCTAGAAACATTAATGAAAATAAGAATAAATTAAAAACATTGCAGCTATCTGGTATACCCTATAAAGATCAAGGATGCTGGATCATAAACTGGGTTCCTAAAAAAGATGCAAATAATAATTACCCTGCCGTATTCCCATTATGCGTAGTTTAATTAATATTCCTATATGACTAAGCGTTGAAATTCGAGATGCTGTTATTTAGCTGTGCCTTCACGCTCGACATATCCAATCCATTTGACTCTGCAAATGAAATCAGATCATCTTCGATAGCACGCTGAATTCTGTGGGCCTCAGTTGCAATAAATTTTAATCTATTTAATAAAGAAGACCTTTTTTTAGGGTCGTAAAAATCATCCACAATTCGGTGTATAAACCAATTACGCTCTTTTAAAAGATTGTTCAGCGCTACTTGGATTTCTTCAGAATAAAGCTCCTGATTCTTAGCCTCCTTTATAGCTTTACCAAGCGTATAATCATGCAAGCGCTGTTTAAGTCTTGCTGTCGACTCTTCTATAGAAATCTTACGAGGATAACCAACATCAATTTTTAAAGTTATCGACGCATTCAAAGTTTCTTCCAAAACTTGAATATTGAGTAGGACCTGTCCCATAAGTGTAAATAGAAAAAGTTCTTCTTGTGTCACAGGGCGCATTTTCTTTGTGTAACCTCTTATTATTTATACATAACTTAACTGTATGATCTTTCATATTAAACTATTTTCAACTATAGTTTCCAAATAAAATAATTTAAAGAATGCTTTAGGAAAAATATAATGACAAGTATCCAACAACGCGCTGCCCTACAAAGTCAAATTTGGAAAATCGCCAATGATGTTAGAGGCGCCGTCGATGGCTGGGATTTTAAGCAATACGTTCTCGGTACTTTATTTTACCGATTCATTAGTGAAAATTTTGCCCTCTATATCGAAGCGGGTGACGATAGCATCAACTATGCTGAATTACCTGATACAGTTATTACGCCAGCAATTAAAGATGATGCTATCAAAACCAAAGGCTATTTTATTTATCCGAGTCAACTATTCGTCAATGTTGCCAAAACTGCTAATACGAATGAAAGCTTGAATACAGATTTGGCAAAGATATTTTCTGAAATTGAATCCTCTGCCAACGGCTATCCCTCGGAAAAAGATATCAAAGGCTTGTTCGCTGATTTTGATACAACCAGTAATCGCCTCGGGAATACAGTAAAAGATAAAAATAGCCGTCTGGCCTCCGTTATCAAAGGCGTAGCAGGTCTGGAGTTTGGTGATTTCCAAGATAGCAAAATTGACCTTTTCGGCGATGCCTATGAATTTCTTATCTCAAACTATGCAGCGAATGCTGGGAAATCAGGCGGTGAATTCTTTACACCACAGCATGTTTCACGTCTAATTGCCCAGCTAGCAATTCATAAGCAGACCAAGGTCAATAAAATCTATGATCCTGCCTGCGGTTCTGGGTCTCTTTTGCTCCAAGCTAAAAAGCATTTTGATGCGCATATTGTAGAAGAAGGATTTTTCGGTCAGGAAATCAATCACACGACCTATAACCTTGCCCGTATGAATATGTTCTTACACAATATCAACTACGATAAATTTAACATCCAGTTAGGCAATACCTTAACTGATCCACATTTCCAAGATGACAAACCATTCGATGCTATCGTCTCTAACCCACCTTATTCAGTAAGTTGGATTGGCTCAGACGATCCAACCCTCATTAATGATGACCGTTTTGCCCCCGCGGGTGTTCTGGCCCCAAAATCAAAGGCAGACTTTGCCTTTGTTCTCCATGCATTAAGTTATCTATCCAGTAAGGGGCGCGCGGCGATTGTTTGCTTCCCTGGCATTTTCTATCGTGGTGGAGCCGAGCAAAAAATCCGTAAATATTTGGTTGATAATAACTATATTGAAACCATTATTTCACTCGCACCGAATTTATTTTACGGCACGACCATTGCGGTTACGATTTTAGTTTTGGCAAAAAATAAAAAAGATACAAATATCCAATTTATTGATGCTAGTGGCGAAGAATTCTTCAAAAAAGAAACCAACAATAACGTCATGTATGACGACCACATCGCAAAAGTTATGGATATGTTTGATCGTAAAGAAAAAGTTGATCATGTCGCTGAAACTGTACCGTATGAAAAAATCGTCGCGAATGATTATAACCTCTCGGTTAGCTCTTACATTGAAGCAAAGGACAATCGCGAAAAAACTGATATTGTTAAACTGAACGCAGACCTAAAAACCACGGTCGAAAAAATAAATAAGCTTCGTGCGGATATCGATGCCATCGTTGCGGAGATTGAGGCATGAAAAAGCCTAATTACTTAGAAAAGCTTCTGGATGGCGTTAAGGTAGAATGGAGGCCGCTAGGCAAAATTCTTTTTCGCACGAAAGGAACGCCCATCACCGCTGGCCAAATGAAACAATTGTATAAAAAAGGAGCGCCTTTAAAAGTTTTTGCTGGTGGCAAAACTGTTGCATACATGAATTTTGAAGATATTCCAGCAAAGGATATAAACAGAGAGCCATCTATCATTGTTAAGTCACGCGGTGTTATTGAATTTGAATACTACAACAAACCATTCTCTCACAAAAATGAAATGTGGTCGTACCACTCTCAAAACAAGGCGCTTAGTATTAAATATGTATATCATTTTTTAAAATTGAATGAGCCGTACTTTCAGGGGCTTGGCAGTAAAATGCAGATGCCGCAAATTGCCACTCCAGATACGGATAAATTTCTTATCCCTATCCCATGCCCTGATGCTCCGAAGAAGTCTTTGGCGATACAGGCGGAGATTGTCCGCATTCTGGACACATTTACAGCCCTTACAGCCGAGCTTACAGCCGAGCTTACAGCCCGCAAAAAGCAATACAATCACTATCGTAACCAACTTCTCACTTTTTCTAATGGTGATGTCGAATGGAAACCGTTGAGCTCATTAACCATTGATAAATTTTGGATTATGCCTGCCACCCCTAAATTTAATGATACAGAAAATATTCCTTACATTACATCCAAGAATATTGGTGGCGGTAATATTGATTTCAACAAAGTAAAATTTATTTCACACGCAGATTACTTGAACTTATCACGTAACAGGCCAATTCTGGCAGGAGATTTTTTAATCAGTATGATAGGCACAATTGGAGAAATTGCTCGGGTTAAACAAACTGACTTAGATTTTTATGGTCAAAATATGTATTTAATTCGCTTGAACGAACAATTAATTCATAGCGGATATTTTTTACATTTCTTTGATTCTCCAAAAATGAAGGGACATTTTAATTCTGTTAAAAATAACTCTGGTCAAGGGTACTTGAAGGCAAATAATATTGATGATATTTTAATCCCCATTCCCTATCCAAGCAATCCTAAAAAATCGTTAGAGGAGCAAGCCCGCATAGCTGCCATCCTCAATAAATTTCATACCCTCACCAACTCACTTCAAGAAGGCTTGCCGCGTGAGATTGACCTGCGCCAAAAGCAATACGAATATTACCGCGATTTATTGCTGAACTTCCCCAAACCAAAAGAGGAAGCGGCATAGATGAGCAAAACCCTGTCAGAAATTGCTCAACAATTAATCGACGCCAATAAAAAGGTGCAGTTGATTTACGCTTTTAACGGCACAGGCAAAACACGCCTTTCGTTAGAATTAAAAAAGCTTATATCAACCAAGAGCGCTGACGATGTAGAAGATTTTGATGCCATAGAGAGTGTTGATAACATTGGGAATACTCGCAGTAAGTTTTTATATTACAATGCCTTTACTGAGGATCTCTTCTATTGGGATAACGATTTAATAAATGACGCAGAGCCAAAACTAAAGATCCAAACCAATTCGTTTACAGATTGGATTTTTAAAGACCAAGGGCAAGATCAAAATATTATTACCAACTTTCAACGTTACGCGAATAACAAGCTTACACCCAGTTTTAATCAAGAATACAAAAGAAAAGATAAAGATGGAAAAGATATAATTATACCTGCCTTTTCAGAGGTGACTTTTTCTCTACAACGCGGCGATAATACAGATTCAGGTAATATCAAAATATCCAAAGGCGAGGAAAGCAATTTCATCTGGAGCATTTTTTATACTTTGCTGGATAAGATTATTACCATTCTAAAAGAACCTGAAGAAGAGCGAGCGGGCCAGTTTGACGGATTGGAATATGTGTTTGTTGATGACCCTGTCAGTTCGCTTGATGAAAATCACTTGATTGAGCTGGCGGTCAATTTAGCGGATCTTATCAATTCAGCTCCAGTACATTTGAAATTCATCATAACAACGCATAGCCCACTTTTTTACAATGTTTTGCACCATGAATTGAATATGAGTGATAAAAGTAGAAAGAACGGTTGCTATCTTTTGGAGCGTTTTGAAGACGGAACTTTTAATTTAGATGTTAAGGGAGGTAGCGCTAATAAAAGCTTTTCTTATCATTTGCATATCAAGAAATTAATTGAAGAAGCTTATGAAAAAAACAAAATTGAAAAATTCCATTTTACTTTGTTAAGAAACCTATATGAGAAAACATGTGGCTTTTTAGGTTATAAACAATGGACAGATTTATTGCCAGAGGATGCTCGAGACAGTTATAAAAGGATTATTAACACTTATTCACATCGCCATTTATCATATGAAGAAAAAACAGAACCATCGCCGCAGGAAAAGCAAACGGTCAAGTTTTTATTAGATCACCTATTAAGAGAATATGCGTATTATACAGAGACAGAAAATGCAGCAACAAACTAAACCCATCGCAGAATCAAACCGTTTTATTGTTCTTGATAAATATATCAAGGAATGGGAAGTCGCCGATGGATATCAATCCGAAAGTGATTTGGAGCGTGAACTTATTAGCGACCTAACCAATCAGGGATATGAGTTTCTGCCCGATCTCACAAAATCTGACGCCATGCTTGCCAACGTGCGGGTGCAGTTGCAAGCACTAAACAATGTCCAATTTTCCGAAGGAGAATGGCAGCGGTTTGTTGAAACATATCTGGATAAGCCGAGTGATGGGATTGTTGATAAAACTCGTAAAATTCATGATGATTATATTCATGATTTTGTCTTTGATAACGGGCGTATTCAAAATATCTATTTGCTCGATAAATCCAACATATCTCGCAACAAAGTTCAAGTCATCAAACAGTTCGAGCAAACTGGTACTCATGCTAACCGCTATGATGTGACCATTCTGGTCAATGGTCTGCCCCTCGTCCAAATCGAGCTGAAAAAGCGCGGCGTTGCTATTCGTGAAGCCTTTAACCAAATCCATCGTTACAGTAAAGAGAGTTTTAATAGTGAGTATTCACTATATAAATATCTACAACTCTTTGTCATTTCTAACGGAACAGACACCCGCTATTTTGCCAATACAACACAGCGAAATAAAAACAGCTTTGACTTCACTATGAATTGGGCAAAGGCGGATAACAGCCTAATTAAAGACCTAAAAGACTTTACGGCGACCTTCTTCCAAAAACACACCTTACTTAGTATTCTACTTCATTATTCTGTCTTTGATACCAGTGACACTTTGCTGGTCATGCGCCCTTATCAGATTGCTGCCACCGAACGCATTTTGCGCAAAATTAAAAGCTCTTATGAAGCAAAAGCATGGAATTGTACCGAAAGCGGCGGATATATTTGGCACACCACTGGCTCAGGTAAAACATTGACCAGCTTTAAGGCTGCCCGCTTGGCAACTGAACTTGATTTTATCAATAAGGTATTTTTTGTAGTTGATAGAAAGGATCTCGACTACCAAACTATGAAAGAGTACCAGCGTTTCTCTCCTGATAGTGTTAATGGCTCAGACAGTACAGCAGGACTTAAGCGCAACATCGAAAAGGATGATAACAAAATCATTGTAACGACTATTCAGAAACTTAATAATCTAATGAAAAATGAAGGCGATCTTGAAATTTATAACAAACAAGTAGTCTTTATTTTTGATGAATGCCACCGTAGTCAATTCGGTGAAGCGCAGAAGAATCTAAAGAAGAAGTTCAAAAGATTCTATCAGTTCGGATTTACTGGAACACCAATATTTGCTGGTATCAATGCCCTAGGAGCAGAAGATACTGCTAGCGTCTTTGGTCGTGAGCTTCATTCGTATGTTATTACCGATGCTATTCGTGATGAAAAAGTTCTTAAATTCAAAGTGGATTACAACGATGTCCGCCCCCATTTCAAAGACATTGAATCGGAACAAGACGTAACATTACTTAGCGCGGCAGAAAACAAACAAGCTCTGCTTCACCCTGAGCGTATCCGAGAAATTTCACAGTATATTCTGAATAATTTTCGCCAAAAGACTCATCGCCTTCAGGGAGGCAATAGAGGTTTTAACGCTATGTTTGCCGTAAGCAGTGTAGATGCCGCTAAACTCTATTATGAAGCCCTGAACAATTTACAAAAGGATAGTGATAAACCTCTAAAAATTGCTACTATCTATTCATTTACTGCTAATGAACAACAAGAAGCTGTAGGCGATATTATTGACGAAAGCTTTGATATTTTGGCTATGAATAGTAGTGCCAAAGAATTCTTAACCGCAGCTATTAATGATTATAACGGATTTTTCAAAACTAATTTTAGTGTTGATAGCAATGGATTCCAAAACTATTACCGTGATCTTGCCAAGCGAGTTAAGTCGAGAGAAATTGACTTACTGATTGTTGTAGGTATGTTCTTGACTGGCTTTGATGCTCCAACACTCAACACCCTCTTCGTTGATAAAAATCTGCGTTATCATGGTTTAATTCAGGCTTATTCACGTACAAACCGCATTCTTGATGCCACAAAAACATTTGGTAACATAGTTACTTTCCGTGATTTAGAAAAAGCCACAATCGATGCCATTCAAACTTTTGGCGACAATAATACTAAGAATGTAGTTTTGGAAAAAAGCTATAAAGAATATATGGAAGGCTTTAGTGACTCTACAACGGGTGACGCACGACATGGCTTTATAGACGTTGTAACAGAATTAGAAGAACGCTTCCCTAATCCCGAGGAAATTATAAAGGAAGCTGATAAGAAGGCTTTTGCAAAACTATTTGGTGAGTATCTACGCGTTGAGAATATCCTACAAAACTATGATGAATTTGTTAGCTTAAAGGCCCTACAAAACATCAACTTAGAAAACAAAGAGGCAGTAGAAGCCTTTAAGGCAAAATATTATTTAAGTGACGACGATATTACTGCACTCAAAGCGATCAAGATACTACCTGAGCGTAAAGTCCAAGATTACAGATCAACCTATAACGACATTCGGGATTGGTTGCGTAAGGAAAAAGCCTCTAATGAAAAAGAAAAATCTAAAATCGACTGGGATGATGTGGTGTTTGAGATTGACCTCCTAAAATCCCAAGAAATTAACCTTGATTATATATTAGAACAAATTTTCGAGAAAAATAAAAAGACAAAAGATAAAGCCACTTTGGTTGAGGATGTACGCCGAATAGTCCGTTCAAGTATTGAGAATAGAGCAAAAGAGAGCCTTCTCGTAGATTTTATCAATCAAACCGATCTGGATAAACTTGGTGATAAGGCCGGTGTTATAGACACTTTCTTTGCTTTCGCTCAAGCTGAACAAAAACGTGAAGCTGAAGAACTCATCAGCTCAGAAAATCTTAATGTAGAAGAGGCAAAACGTTATATAGCGATTTCAATAAAAAGAGAATTTGCAAGCGATAATGGAACTGAACTGAACTCTATTTTACCTAAAATGAGCCCTTTAAACCCAGAATATCTCGGTAAAAAGCAAAGTGTTCTTAAAAGAATCATGGCGTTTGTCGAGAAGTTTAAGGGCGTTGGCGGAGACATTTAAGAACTTTATTATGTGATAATCATCTAAAAAATTTATTGTTGGTGCGGCTTCATCCTGCCAAGCTTATAGATAATTTAGTAATTTCGTGCAGTACCAAACATTCATGTGGTTACCGAAGCCATGATTAATCTTATAAAAGACAAAGCTTCTATACGTGAAGCAGCTTAAAATTAAAATTTTAAAGCCCTTCAAAACTCATAGCAGTTTCCGCATCAAATAAGCCTTGGAAATTTGAATGATCCTCAAATTCCGAGAGAGGGATTAGCTCTCTGATTAGTTTAAGTGCTCGATAGTCAAGGCTTAATGCTTTCTTTGAAATTACTTCCATGAGCGCATCTAATTTATTTATCTTTCTATTTGAATTTTTTACTTTCATAGGCTCGTTCGCTATTTTTATAGCTATATCTCTAAGATTGGCATCTTTTGGCGTTATTGGGATGAATTCTTTTTGCAAATGTTTAGGTAATTTTTTCCATTCGCTGAGTTTTATCATTTTAAAAAACATATTTGGACCAGTATCATCCTCATAGGTCTTAAATTTTTTACTTGCCGTTTTTGAACCTATGTAAATAAGTAGGAATTCTTCAGCTGCTTTCATATCTCCTTCAAGTGCTGCTTTGAAAATTTTTCGAAGTAAAACCTCACTATAGGTCATCTTTTTAGGTTTATTATCAATCTTTACGATGTGCTCTTTATGAATTACTTCCTTAATTATTTCTCCGATATTATCACTTTTCTTTTTCTTCGGGCGACCTTTAGGGTTGCCCGATTTCCCCTTTCGAAACTGAAAATGCTTAGGCGGATTCATATAACCAATTTGGTCAGGATCAGACATAAGCGCTAAATCTCCAAAACCTATTTATTGATCGACTGATTTGTTTTGAAGAATAGCTTTCTGCCCTGTCATAGCTTCAAAGCGTTTAATAGTGACATCCACATATCTTGGATCGATCTCTATCAACCTCGCTTGACGACCGGTTTTTTCTGCTGCGAGAAGAGTTGTCCCACTTCCGCCAAAGCAATCGAGAATGATATCATTTCGATTAGAACAATCTTTGATAGCATCAGCCACCATATCTAATGGCTTAACCGTTGGATGATCGGTAAGATCCTTCATACGATCATTTCTGAATGTATTGACCCCTGCATAGTCCCAGACATTCGTTCGATAGCGACCATATTCACCCAGCGCTATGTTATTCACATGCTTTGCTGTGCCGTTTTTAAAGACAAAGACCAATTCATGCTTTGATCTATATAAAGATCCCATGCCGCCATTATTCTTATTCCAAATGCAGAGATTCTTGAGCTCAGTATATTCTTTACCAGCGCAGATAATCTCTTCAATATGTCGCCAATCCATACAAATATAATGAATTGATCCATCATTTGAGTGGTTAATGAGGTTTTTGAAAATTGATCTTAAAAATGCCGTAAATTGCTCTTGTGACATCTCACCAGAAGCCATGGCGAATTCTTGATGTTTGATAGATCCAGCGCCGCAGACATGCCCCTGAATAGGAACATTATAAGGCGGGTCAGTAAAAATTAGATTGGCTTTCTCATTGCCAAGCAACTGTTGATAAATAAGGCTATCTGTAGAATCTCCACAAATAATTTTATGTTTTCCTAGACACCAGATATCCCCAATTTGTGTAATCGGTATCTCTGGCGCCTCTGGGATATCTTCTCCTTCAAGATTCTGCTCTTTATCCTTATCATCTAAGAAAATATCAATCTCGGCCGTTTCAAAGCCTGTGATATTAAGATCAAAATCTAAATCCAGATCGCTTAAATAGCTAAACTCAATAGATAATAGATCATGATTCCACCCTGCGTTCTCAGCAAGCTTGTTATCCGCTATGATATAGGCACGTCTTTGAGCCTCGCTCATATTTGAAAGACAAATCGTTGGGACTTGGTACATTCCCAAAAGCTTTGCCGCCTCTAGACGACCATGCCCTGCGATAATCCCCCGATCGTCATCAAGCAATATCGGGTTGGTAAACCCAAATGTTTCGATACTCAGGGAGATCTGCTTAATCTGTTTTGTGGAATGAGTACGGGGGTTGCCCTTATAAGGTTTTAGGTCTGCTGTGGGTAAGTATACAACTTCAAGATCTGTGTATTTACTTAATACGCTCGTTTTAGACATAGGTTTTCCTTCCATGATTTATGGTTTTTTGCTTAATAAAAACAAATCGCTGGAAGTTTTATCCCTTTATAGAAAGGGAGTGTTTTAAGGTTGTCACTGTCACAATAGATTTGCAATAGGGAATAAAAAAATATTTTTTAGAGAGCAAAAAAAGTGGCTTTTTATCGTTCAAATACCGTTCATTTTTAATTGAATAACCTAGTCAAGTAATAGCTATGAAATAACAATTTTTTGAGTTCCAACCATTCATAACTTATTCTTAAAAATGTGAAAAAGCCACTTTTAACACTCTGGGGAAAACTTTTTATTTTTTCTCTAAAATATCAATTTCTAGCTTCCCATCCTTGCTAATCATGCAGTAAGCGGTGAATTTCTTACGCAAGCCAAAGCCATTTTGCGCTGAAAATTCTTGAACGATTCGCCGCGTGGTACCATTAGCCAAGTCCGTCGCATATCCTAATACAGAGCTTATATCTAAGGTGGATGGGTTATTTACTGAAGATTTAATGCCCTCAATACAGAGCTCATGTGATTTACGCTCTGGATAAGCCCCCTCATCATATACTTTTACTGAAGGATCATTGTTTCCGATCATCCCTATTCCTGTAAAAATGGTGAATAAAATAATCGCCCACGCCAGTGGCTTTGAAATCTCTCCGGGTTTCTTGGCAGGATTCTTTTGTCCACAATGCGGGCAAGTTTTGGCCTTTTTGGATACTTGGCCAGAGCAAACGTGACAGGTAACGAGTTGATTTGTATCTTTTGGCATGAAAATCTCCCTTAAGTAAAAAGCCACCAGAACATGAATCGCTCTGGTGGCCGGGAGTTAAGAAGTCGGTATTACGCGACCGCGACGACCTTTAGCCGAAGCTTGGACATACGTCGCCGCCTCCCGACCAAGGGTCGAGAAGCGACATGTGACGGACACATCATCCGGTAATACAGAGGTTCTTAAGCCCCGAACCCGCCGAAGCAGATCCATCTAGACATTAGCATTGAAGGCGTGAAGATCAACTCAATTCTGATAATAAGCACCATAATCTTGCAGTTTTATGCAATAAATAAAAATAATTGGGACTAGTTAAATACCAATATAGAAGTTAAAATGGAATTATTGCCTTATAAAATATATAGATTCAAAAAAGCTAAAGCTTATCAAATGACTTTCCTTACCATCTTAAAGAGTCCTATCTTGAAAATATCAAGAAGTATAAACCATTACAGTACTCTTCATAGCTTGATTGATATGCACTACTTCTAAACAATATCTTTATACTTAGTGAATGTACGATGTATATGCTTATATTCTTCCCATATTTTGTCTGCACGTGCTTCTGCATTTCGTTGATCCATAGCCTTGTAGTTTGCGTCTCTTTCACCCCAAATGGCCCAGACGATAGTTTGCCCAGTGTGAGCTAAATACCGTTCCAATAAATCTTGACGTAGATACATAAGATGGGTGCTGTGATGGCTATCTGGTTCTTGTAATCTCATAAAAATAGTTGCTCTTTTACCATTTCGGTCAAAAAGCTCTATTGATTGGTTTCTATAGTTTAGCTCCAGATAATTAGAAATAGCCGGTGTCGGCACATCATAGCCGCTATAATCGTTAACGACACTGTGATAGCTTTCCCAACCAAAGCCATGCACGGGAATTTCAACAGGAACGCCAGGAACGTTGACCCATCTTCCCGAAGGTGGGCTTTCGCCTAGAATAAAAGAAAGCATACTATCTGATTTTTCAAAGGCAATTGAGAGAGAATTTTTAGGTCGTCTTTTGTAAGGTATAAACTCATTTCCACCAAAAGCATTTTCAACATGCCGCTTTATTCTACCGTTCTTATGCCTTAGATAATAAGCATGTTGGCGCGACCATGGTATCTCGCCAGCGAAGGCATAATAATCCGTATGTGCTTCGGGTATAGACCTATTACCAGGATAATCTTTGGAAAAATATTTTTCTTTAAATTTACTTATATTCTTCTCCTCAATAAGCAGCCCTCGAGTAAAGCTGAAAATTTCTCTCTGATCTATTTGATTAGCCTGGTGGATAAATCCATCCAGCAAAACCCAAGGCCCAACTTCTCCCCTAATACTATCGCGCACTAAAAGAGCTTTATAGTTTGGGGTTGGGCCGTTTGCCAGCCAGTCAGAAAAATTCTTAAACTTACTCCTAAATAGGTTTGGCAGTCTAAGAGGACATGGTTTTGGAGGTTCTGGGATACTCGGATCAAAAGTTATTTCTGAAATTCTGTGTTCATTGCCCAAATGCCGAAGTAGCTTATTAGCTTCACGGTATCCGTACATCTCGTAGAAAGCTATCCATGAATATTTCTTACCGTACCGGTCTATCTTTGAAGAATACTCCGATCTACCTAGTCTTTGGTATCTAGAGATTTCTTTATCAATTTCTTCAAAATCCTTAGATCTGTAGCCTAGATCATACACTCTCCCTTTTATTTGTTTAAGGACGGCTTGGTACTCTGTATGCTTATCCTGATAATTTCCACGCCCTGGGATCAAGCGCCCAATTGTATAATTCCTGAAATCCATATATATTGCTGATTTTACGGCCTCAGTTTTTTTCTTTGTAATGCTTCTTGGATTTTTGAAAGGCGATTTGATATAAGAAAATGGTGGCTTAAGGTATTTCACATACTGCCTCGGTATAGCGTTTTTGTTTATCAAACACGCAATCTCAATACAGCCCAAGGCACAATCTCTGGATATGGCATTGTGCGTAGCCCATTTAGAATTTGGAAGAAACATCTCTTTCACAAGCTCTTTAGCAAAAAGTAAAAAAGGCTCCCTAAACTTTTTTCTATTTTCAGCCCATTTGTTCATAGCAATACCGTACGCAGCGCTAAGCATCCTTTCGGAAACATAGGGGTCATTGACAGTCAGACTATATAATGTTTGCTTAAAAACTAAATCCGGATACAAAAATCCCAGTTTTATGATTGCCTCGGTAGCGGTATCTCTTTGTGGCTTGCTAACACTTGTCAAAAACCACATCAAAATAATTATGCAGTTTTCCGCAACGCTCTTGGAAACTCTTTGAGTTGACACTGTTTTAGACCAAGATATGATTTTATACGGGGTATCAGCGCTATCACTGGTTCTGAGAAATTCAGACCATTGAAGATCGCGCTCGGGCATGGTTTTTTGAAACAAGAACCTATCCAGTTTTTGAGCTTTATAGGGATGGTTCCTCTTAACGGCCAGAGCCAGAAGCGTGTCGAGAACACGATTTCTTATATTAGGGCCTTTTTCTAGCAACTGTGATACGATTGAGTTAGTGCCATGACAGAAGGAAGACGGTGGTCGCCATAACAGGCTGTTCAAAAAAGGTTCTAAAGAAGGGCTCACAAGACGTTTATTCTTGGGGAGAAAATATACAAGCTCACGATTATCCAAATTGAGTTTTTTAATTCTTTCAGGAAACTCGATCATTAGAGCTTCAGCCCAGTTAGGCATTTCATATTGATGAACGTGCCTGCTAATTTCAAATATCCTTCCTAATGGCCTGTCTGCGTTAAAACTTCTTTTAACAGCCGCTAAAGATTTATTGCTTAAATAATGATCGAGAAGATGTCGTGCTATAATGTGATCGCTGAATTTTTGATAGGGTAGTTTTATAGCATCTACATAGCCCTCGTCTGTCCATATATAATGCTCAAACAGGATGCCGGAATGAACCACCGCTTTTAAAAACTTTTGAGCATCTTCCTTGGATGTCCATTGCGTCGTATTCAAAATAACTTCCAAAACTTCATCATGAGATAATACTTCTTTTTGCTCCCTTGCCATTCTTACGGCTATGCCGTCTTTAAGCCCGTCTTTTGTCTTTTTTGTACCCTTAAGTAAAGTCCAGCAAAAATTACTTGGCAACTTAAAAGCTTTTTCGATTGGCCCTCCCAAATCCTGAATATATTTCTCCAAAATATAGTTCATACCTTTTTGGCCTGAAGCAATGCCAGAAAAAGCACTCTTTTTCTTTGATACCGTAAGCTTTTCTAAAGCCTTGCATATCAATTTAAGAGTGAGTGGCCTTGCAAACTCATCTGACAAAAGTGGAACTTCAGGAAAGGCAATTTTATAGTATTTAAAAAACTCTTCCTGTGCTTCAAACTCAATCTCTCTAAAACCTTCATGATAAAGAACTTTGTAATTGCTCAAGGTCTTTTCACTGAAAATAAGATGCTCGAATGGTGAACGGCAGCTAAGGATAAGGCCGACATGCTTTAGTTTTCTAACTTTGTCAAGAAGCGTAATAACCGCAGTCTTCCATTCTTCTCTATCCCCCTCGTTAATGCCATCCACTACCAATAGAGTGCGGTATTTATTTTTCTGACCAATATTTTCTAAACCTGCGAGGAGATCGTCTATGTTTTTTGCGAGCTTGCTTCTCTGGCATATAGCGTCAAGGGGATCAGTATTCAAAGGGAAGTTCTGTGCTATCGAGAACACACAGAAGTGATTATTCTGGGTCAATTTTTTTACAAAATCGCAGAGAGAATGTGTTTTTCCTGTTCCCCACTCCCCTATCAATAAAAGACAGTTGTTTAAAATAAGTTCGGGTGCCTCGGAATTAAAATATGATCGAATTTCGCTAATGTTTTCTTCGAAACGTCTTAGGTAATAGCGTTCATGATCATAGCGGCTACTCTGCGTCTGAGATGAAGTTTTTATTTCATTTCCTTCTTTTGATTTTTCTCTCTCATTACGCTCTAACTGAAAAAGTTTATCTTCGCGTTTTCTAATAGCCTTATTAATGGCCTTGATTACAATCTTTATCTCTCTAATAAGAATGCTTGCATCCTGAGGACTCGCTTCTGAGAGCTTTGCAATCAAATTTTTGAGGTGTAAAGGCGATCTTTTTTTTCTTTTGAATAAGGAATCAACTTGATACGAAGATTCTTCAAGTCCCTTAGCTATAAGCCTCTCTAAATTCTGTTGCCGTTTTTTAAAATCAGTAGACAAGCTTAATGCATCAAAAGCCTCTTCAAGCTCTTGAATACGAAGGTTGGGTGCATTTTTATCTTGTCCCGGCGTATAGCGCGGCCCAGCACTTTTAATTTCCTGTATATTGTATTTCTTTAGGTCTTCAAATTTCATTTAGGGTTTTGACTTTTTAAATAAAAAAAAATAGTATAAAACGATATTAAAGAATTAAAAATGTTAGCATATCCTTTAGTAACAATTATTTTTTATTTACCTCCAAATATAAATTTAGCTGGACTTCCCCTTGAAAGGAAGCGTGTATGAGCCCTGTAGGAGGTACATATGTATGAAGGCGAGTCAAAACATTCAATTTGTCGTAGTATCGAAATGCTACCATTAGAAGAGCTGCGAAGAAAATGGTCAGAGATATGGGGCATAGAGCCACACTCTCGCATTGGTCGTATGATGCTAATCAAGAGTCTGGAATACAAAACTAAAGAACAAGAGAGTCACTTTCTAAACTCAGATTATCACAATAAACTTAATCAACTAATCAAATCTTATAAGCGTAATCAAAGCTCATTTGATGCAAAACAATCTACAATAAAGACTGGAACGCGCTTAATTCGGAATTGGAATGGCGAGCGATACACTGTCCTAGTTCAAAATGCAGGATATGAATTTAAAGGTAAAATATATAATAGCCTTTCGCAAATAGCTTATGAGATTACAGGTACTAGGTGGAATGGATGGCTCTTCTTTGGGCTTAAGAAAAAGAGGAGTAAATCATGAAACCTCCTATAAAATACTGCGCTGTCTATACAAGAAAATCCACAGAGGAAGGTTTGGAGCAAGATTTCAACTCTCTTGATGCGCAGAGGGAAGCATGCCTAGCATACATCACTAGTCAAAAAGCCGAAGGTTGGGTTCCTGTACCTGATGAATATGATGACGGTGGTTACTCAGGTGGTAATTTAGAGCGCCCTGCCCTGAAACGTCTGATGGAAGATATAAAATCTGGGAAAGTAAATATTATAGTCGTCTATAAAATAGATCGATTAACGCGATCATTAATGGATTTCTCAAAATTAGTTGAAGTGTTTGATCAATATGGTGTGACATTTGTGAGTATCACACAATCTTTTAATACTACAACTTCTATGGGCCGATTAACCCTCAATGTGCTTTTATCTTTTGCACAATTTGAACGAGAAGTTATTGGCGAACGCGTGCGCGATAAAATTGCAGCAAGTAAAAAGAAAGGTATGTGGATGGGAGGTACTCCGCCTTTGGGGTATGACATTGAGAATAGACAACTATCTCCAAATAAAAGCGAGATTGAGAGAGTCATATATATTTTCGAGAGATATTTGAAACTAAAAAATGTCAATCTACTGAAACAGGAACTAGATCGCGATAATGTAAATAGTCGAGAATTTATAAGTAAGTCAGGTAATGTGTCAGGCGGAAAGAGTTACTCAAGAGGCGCACTCTATGCCCTTTTATCAAACCCGATCTACATTGGTAAAGTTAGGCATAAAGATAAGATTTATGATGGGCAGCATAAAGCAATTATTTCTGAAACTCTATGGTCAGATGTTCAGGACCTATTAAAAAGTAATGCAAGTAATCATAGGGTTAAAAAACAATCGCGAAACGTCAATTTGCTAAAAGGACTTTTATTTGATGAGCATGGAGTGCCCTATAGCCCTGGATATACGAGTAAGGGTAAGAAGCAATATCGTTATTACATTAGTCAAAATATTATCCAACAAAAGCCGTATTCAGATAATTTACCGAAACGATTCCCTGCTCATGAAATTGAAAATTTAATTGAAAAAAATATTCGCGAATATTTAAATGATAGGAATAAAGTAGAAGAATATATAGATGAGGTGAATTTAGAGAATATTACCATTGATAAAATTGTAATTAAATCTATCAATAAAATTATTGTATATTCTGATCAATTAATTGTGCATATAAATCTTAGAGACTTATGTGCCATAGCATCAATAAATGCAGAAGATCTAAATCAAACAATCACCATACCCTACAAAGCATGGAAGCATAAAAAAGGCGCCATCATCTTATCTCCGAAAGAGGCACAAAAAGACATTTTCGATCTGCCACCAGATAAGTTAAAGAAACTCGTTCAAGGGATAATTTGGCGTGACGAGCATTTTGCAGGAATGTCATTAACTGAGATTGCAAAGCGCGAAGGTTATTCCGATGCCTATGTTGGAAAAGCCATTCTCTTCGGATTTGACACCTTGTTACAGGCATAATTTTTCTCTGTTTTTACAATCAAATTCCCTGTTATCGTGCACAAAATTCCCTGTTATTTTTTGTTCGTTTTTCCAAATTGCCCCATATCTGGGGATTTTGACGCCATAATATAAAAAAATTCAGCAAAAATTCCCTGTTAATTGAAAATGTCATATGTCTCCTCAAACGGAAATATTGCCCCGTGAGAGAATGGGAGATTTGTGGCTGAAATTTCGGATTCTCAGTGTTTGAGCAAAAAGGTACGATGCAGAAAGCCCACGTTTGGCGGGCGTTTGTTCAAAAATTTCTCTGTGTTTGAAGAATGCTAGACTAAATGGCTGGGGCGGCTGGATTCGAACCAACGCATGGCGGAACCAAAAACCGCTGCCTTACCGCTTGGCGACGCCCCAATGCGCATTAAAATAAACTTCTGCGATGCGGATAATATGTAGAAGTCCGTGGAAGATAACCAACTCCCCCACACTTTTCAAGCCTGTTTTTTTGAAAAACACTGAAAATAACCCTATGATTTTCTTACCATTATATTTTTACATAATTATGTATTGCGGTGAGGATTTCGATTTTTGAAAGACTTTGATGTTCAGGTGCTTTCTATATTTGCCACAATGTATTTTCTTTATCGCTTTATCGCATGAATATTTATTCGTTCTTTGTTATGCTATGGTCTTGCATCACCATTCCTTTAGGGCATTCCATGACAGATAATCGCAATTATATACAAGAAACAAAAGACAATGATCTCCGCAAATATTTTTACGGGTTTGATTATGATGTCATGCATCCATTTATGTTGCGTTCAATTTTACCCCATACGCGCAACGGAAATATTTTGGAATTGGGAAGTTTCGAGGGACAGTTTACAAAACGCCTTCTTCCCCATTTTGATGACATCACATGCGTGGAGGCATCAGATGATGCAGTTGCTACCGCCAAGAAATCTTTATCTGATACAAATGTAAAATTCTTTCACTCATTATTTGAAGATGTAAAACTGCCACAAAAATATAACAATATCATCATGTGCCATGTATTAGAGCATGTGAGTGATCCTGTTGCTGTTTTAAAACGTGTGAATGATGAATGGCTCGCCGATGATGGACGTTTCTTTTTAATATGCCCGAATGCGAATGCGCCATCGCGCCAAATCGCAGTCAAAATGGGGTTAATCAGCCATAATGATGCCGTCACCGAAGGCGAATGTTTGCATGGCCATCATATCACATACAGCCTTGATACATTAGAACGTGATGCGCGCGCCGCAGGATTAAATGTTATTTCACGAAGCGGTATATTCTTTAAAGCGCTCGCCAATTTCCAATTCGATAAAATTTTGCAGACAGATATTATTTCGCCAGAATATTTGGAAGGATGTTATCAATTGGGTCATATTTATCCTGATTTATGTGCCAGTATTTTCTTACTGTGCGAAAAGGAACAAAAATAATCATGAAGAAAACATTTGTTACAAAAACATATCTTCCTGAAAAAGAAAAATTCCAAACCTATATTGATCAATTGTGGCAAACGGGGCATATCACCAATAACGGCCCCATAATGATGAAATTAGAACAAGAATTAAAAGATTTTTTGAATATTGATCATTTTCAATTTGTGACCAACGGAACATTAGCATTACAAATCGCTTTGCGCGCGCTTGATATCACTGATGGCGATATTATTACGACACCTTTTTCCTATGTGGCAACGACAACATCCATTTTGTGGGAGAGATGTAACCCTGTATTCGTTGACATTGATCCGAGCACATTCTGTATTGATCCCAACAAGATCGAAGCCGCCATTACAAATAAAACCGTGGCCATTATGGCCGTACATGTATTTGGATATCCGTGCGCTGTCGAAGCAATCGAAGACATCGCCAAGCGCCATGGACTAAAAGTCATTTACGATGCCGCGCATGCATTCGGCAGTGTTTATAAAGGTAAATCATTGCTTGATTATGGTGATATCGCGACCTGCAGTTTCCACGCAACTAAAGTATTTCATACTATCGAAGGTGGCGCAGTGATATGCCATGACCCTAAAATAAATCAATATATTGGATTGTTAAAAAGCTTTGGTCACATTGGTGATGAGTATTTTGAAATGGGCATTAATGCCAAAGGATCTGAATTCCAAGCCGCTATGGGATTGTGCAATTTAGCTGATTTTGCTGATGTTCAGAAGAAACGCGAAGCGGTTGCCGCCACATATAATTCTGTTCTACCACTTGATAAAATTGGGCGCCCTCATATACCCGCGGATTTTAAATATAATTATGCTTATTATCCCGTCATATTTGCCGATGCCGCCACGCGCGCCGAAGTGACGAAACAATTAAACGCTAATAATATCTTTCCGCGCCGTTATTTTTACCCTTCATTAAACACATTACCGTATTTGCGCAATACCGCACCCTGCCCTGTTTCGGAATCAATCGCATCACGTATTTTATGCTTGCCGTTTTTTGATGCTCTGGATGATGATACAATCAACAATATTGCGCGTATTATTAAAGCTGCCTTATAAGACATCAATGACCAAACGCCTTGCCATTATGCAACCTTATTTCTTGCCCTATATGGGGTATTGGCAATTGATCAATGATGTTGATGAATTCATTGTCTATGACACCATTAAATATACAAAAAAAGGATGGATTAACCGCAATCGATTTCATCTAAACGGCGTTGATAAATTATTTTCACTTCCGCTTAAAAATGACTCTGATTCTTTATTTGTAAAAGACCGCACACTTGCTACTGATTTTGATCGCTCAAAACTTATTCGGCAACTTGGGAATGCCTATGCTGGCGCGCCCTATTTCAAACAACATTTTCCATTGATTGAAGATATTATCAATCATCCTGATCAAAATTTATTTGGATATATTTTCAATTCCATTCAAAAAATTTGTGATTTTTTAGATATTAAAACACCATTAATTATTTCATCTGACATCCCCAGTGACCATGAAAATGCCAAAGGGCAAGATAAAGTGATTAACCTTTGCCATGCGCGCTATGCCACCGATTATATTAACCCGATTGGCGGTTTGAATTTGTATGATAAGCAAATATTTAAACATGAGCATATAAACCTATCCTTTATCCGTGCGCGTGTGCTTGATTACACATACGAAAATAATGCGCAATGCCTGCCGCATTTATCGATTGTGGATGTAATGATGCATTGTCCGCGTGATAAAATTTTATCGTATCGAACATGGTTTGAGCGGGAATGATGATGCACATACGACCATTTACATGGATCAAACACGGATTGGTTTTTGAACCATCAAAACATAAACGACCTTGGATGAATGAATTCACCCAAGGCCCCGCCACATTGATATTCGATGATTTTGTACGTGTTTATTTCTCATGTCGTCCGCCCGCCGATGACAAAGGTCAATATGTCAGTTATTCATCTTACGTTGATCTTGACCGTAAAAATTTGAAAAAGATTTTGCGTGTGGCGGATCATCCTGTTATGCCGCTCGGCAATCGTGGTTGCTTTGATGAATTTGGTGTGTATCCGTTTTCCATTATTCGCGATAACGATAAAATTCGCGCCTATTATGGCGGGTGGACGCGGTGCGAATCTGTTCCGTTTAATGTGGCGATTGGATGCGCGATCAGTCATGATGATGGCAAAACATTTGACCGTTTGGGCGAAGGCCCCATTATTTCCTATTCGCCCGATGAACCATTTATTATGAGCGGCCCTAAAATTCGAAAATTTGGCAATAAATATTTCCTTTATTATATCGCGGGAAGCGAATGGATCATGCATAATGGTCGTGCTGAACCCATTTACCGCATTCGCCTTGCCATTTCCGATGACGGTATATCATGGACAAAAATAAATCGTGATTTAATTTCGCCGCGCATTGAAGACAAAGAATGTCAGGCCAGTCCCGATGTTATTTTTGTGGATGGAGTATATCATATGTTTTTTTGCTATCGCCGCAGTGTTGATTACCGCCAAAAAGACGGCGGCTATCGCATTGGCTACGCGCATTCACCAGATGGCATTTCATGGACTCGCAACGATGATCTGGTCGGCATTGATATTTCGAATGATGGATGGGATGCCGAAATGGTTGCTTACCCGCATGTATTTTCATTAGACGGTAAAATTCATATGTTTTATTTGGGTAATGGCGTGGGGCGCGAAGGGTTTGGGCTTGCCACGTTAGATGGATATTTAGGCGGAGCTATTTGAAATGAAATGGATAAAGCACGGCCTGATTTTTAATCCCCCTGATCATAAACTTATCAATGGTCAAGCAACCGAATTTGCCCAATCACCACAGGTGATTATTCTAAATGATCGCGTACGTATATATTTTTCAACGCGCGTGCGTGACAATAATGGACAAAAATTTTATAGTCATGTGGCGTTCGCTGATTTTGATTTATCATTACAAAAAATTACAGGAATATCGACAAAACAAGTTATTCCTCTCGGTAATCGCGGATGTTTTGATGAACATGGCATTTTCCCTTTTAGCCCATATCAAGACGATAACAAATTAATCGCCTATACGTGCGGATGGTCACGACGCAGTTCCGTTTCTGTTGAAACCGCGACTGGTTATGCAGAATCTTTTGACAATGGCGAAACATTTAAAAAATTAGGATCAGGGCAAATTTTCGGCGCCTCATTACATCAACCATTTTTAGTCGGCGATTCATTCGTACGCAAATATAATGGTGTTTATCACATGTGGTATATGTTTGGGCAAAAATGGGTACATGAAACCGAAATATCCGAACCAGATCGCGTTTATAAAATTGGCCACGCCATATCAGATGATGGAATCAATTGGAACCGCGAAGATCATGCCATTATAGACGATGTTTTGCATGAAAATGAATGCCAGGCCCTGCCAACCGTTATACATCACAACGGCCTTTATCATATGGTGTTTTGTTATCGTGATGTGTTTGGGTTCCGTACTGATAAAGCAAAATCATATCGCTTGGGATATGCTTATTCTACCGATCTTGTAACGTGGCATCGTAACGATAAAATTTTAAATCTCCCCACTGGAGGCAATAGTGAATGGGATAGTGATATGATGTGCTATCCACATCTTTTTGCGTTAAATGGTTCGGTTTATTTATTATATAATGGTAATCATTTTGGTCGTTACGGGTTTGGTATGGCAAAATTAGAATTCATGCCACTAATCAAACAAAATACATCATCCGCGAATGATATTTTTAATCATTTATTGGTATGCGATAAAGATTTTGTTACGCAACTTCAATCACGCATAGATATAAACGTATATTCTCAAAAATTACACGACAAAGCTATTCGTTTTGAGGCATGGGATCAGAATAAATTAATTGGTTTGGTTGCGATGTACCAAAATGATGATTTTTGCTTTATTTCCAATGTTAGTGTCGATTCAAAATATGAACATCAAGGCATTGCATCACAATTACTCATGATCGCTACGCAAAACGCAAATAATTCACCCATTAAACTGGAAGTTCATAGTAATAATAAAACTGCCATTCATATATATACAAAAATGGGATTTATAATTTCACATTTGAATGATGATTATATAACCATGGAATTATTACCTATCAAGGCCGACAAGATATGACCCAACCATCTGTCAATGTTTATACATTTAATCCCGATGAATTATTCGTACGCATTTCCAATAATGATTGGGATGGATGTTGGAATTATGTCGGCCAATTATTGGAAAACTTTAGTTGCGTTACAAATATGCAAATGAGTATGCGTTTGCAAAATGATTTTAGCATTGAAGAAAAGAAAAAATATGTATCAGATTTTGGTATTTTGGCGGGTGAGATTTTTCTGGCACTTTTAACTGAACTTCCGACAAAAATTTCTGATAAAAATTTTTTAAATCTAATCTATCATCACGAAACATTGCATAATTTATTTTCATTATTCGGCTTAAAAAATACAGATACTTATGTAGATCAATTATTAAAATCATCAAAAAATTTATCTGATAATGATCAAAAAAAATTATTATTACTTCTTAGTCTAAATACTGATTTAGACATTATTTCTATCTTAGAAAGATTAAATCCTAAATATCGATGCCCTGCAGTGACATCCTATATTGGCTATATGAAGTTATTTGAAAAAAATATTTATAATAATAAAATCAAACTCTATGCCCTGCGCTCTGATTTAGATCGTGCACATACCGATGATATCACATTCTCAAAGGCTATTTTTTCTTATTTTAGTTGTAGTTATATTGATACAGCTAATCGCCATGTCATCAAAGATAATATCAATAAATCGATCCGTAGTTATTTACGATCATTCAAAAGCATCTCACAACCGCAATCCAATCCTTCACGCGAAAAATTAAATTTAAATTTGAATAGTCACAAACCTGTGCTGGCTGTTTTCTTAGAAGTTTTTTCAAAAAATCATGCCATGAATCGCAGTTGGGGTAATTGGGTTGATTCATTAAGCAGTGAATTTGAAATTGTCATTCTTGTTCCTCAACATAAATTCAATACAATGTTGAGTGAAAATTATAAACATGTTCTAACATTTGATAATGTTGAAAATATGGTTTTAACGATACGTAGCTTATCACCCGATGTGATGGTCTATCCATCAATTGGTCTTGATTATTATGGTGTTATTGCATCGAATATTCGTTTTGCGCCTGTGCAACTGATGGCACTTGGACATCCCGCAACCACAATGAGTGAGCATATTGATTTTGTATATGGTCAAAGCTGCCTATATAAAGCAGACGCATTTCCAACAGACACATACATCGCTGACGACTCTCCCTATCAATTTATTCCCAGCATAAGCAAAGATAAAGCATCGGCACTTAACATTCCCTCCCGTACCAAGGATGATACATCGCCCCTAAAAGTGGCTATCATAGGCTCTACATTAAAAGTTATTTATCCATTCATAGAATTTTTATCAGAAATTGAAAAAGAGAGTGTGCACGAGATTCAATTTTCATTTCATTTAGGTTCAACGGGACTGGATACACTTTACTTACAAAAAATTATTGAGCGTACATTCAAAAATTCAAAATATTTCGGATATCAAAATTATGACGATTATTTAAACGGTATGATGAATGCGGATATTATTCTAAATCCATTCCCGTTTGGTCATACCAACACGATTATTGATACATTATTATTAGGCAAACCATGCATTGGGATGGATGGTATCGAGCCATCGGCACGCACCGAGAGATGTGTTTTGGATATGGTCGGGCTGTCTAATCAGTTTATTGCCAACGACCGTGAAGATTATAAGCAAAAATTTAAAGATTTTTCAGCGCGTATTTTAAACGGCGATACAATTTTTTATGATCGTAACGCCGTTTATAATATTCTATATAATAATGGTGAAATTGGTGATTTCGGCAAAGTGATCAAATGGGTTTATGAACACAATACGGAATTAAAATCTTCTGGTAATAAATTTATCACCTATCCCATGGATAAATAACTTACGCGGCTTTTTTCTTCGCGCGGAAGAAACGGCGTTTTGGTTGTTGACCTGATGGAGAAGCTGATCTTTCACCATGACCACCATTTCCATGACCATTTTGTTGACGATCGCCCTGAGGTTTGCCGCCACTACGGCCAAATGATGGTTTACCGCCGTCACGACCAAATGATGGCTTTCCATCACGACTATTTGACGATGGTTTCCCATTTGAAAAACGACGTGGTTTACTATTTGCTCTTTCGCCATTACCACCACTACGATTATCATTGCGTGGCCCTCGTGATCCGCCTTTATTATCTTTGGCGGCATCTGGGTTCATTAATAATTCAATAGCGCGCCATTTGCGGCCATCTTGTGGCGTGATCAAACAGAGCGAAGCCCCTTCAGCGCCCGCGCGTGCGGTACGACCAATGCGGTGAATATAATCTTCGGGCACTTGCGGCAAATCATAATTGATAACATGCGCGACGTGCGGCACATCTAAACCGCGGGCGATAATGTCGGTTGCCACCAAAATACGATATTCTTGTGCACGAAATTCTTTGATCACGCGATCACGGCGACTTTGTTTCAAATCACCATTAATGGCTTCGGCGCTAAAGCTTTCTTTGCTCAATCGTTTTGCCAAACGTTCGGTTGCATATTTTGTTTTCACAAAAATAATGACAGATCCTTTACGTTCATCCAATTGCTTTACCAATTCGGTATATTTCGTGTCTTCTGTAACGTTAACAACATCCTGTTGAATATTTTTTGCAGGCGCAATGGTTGATCCCACGGCAATGCGTTCAGGATTGGTCAAATATTTATGTGACATTTGCACAATATTTGCAGGCAAAGTAGCAGAGAACATTAATGTCTGACGAACAGCAGGCAAGAATTTGAAAATACGTTCCAATTGAACGGTGAAACCCATATCAAGCATACGATCCGTTTCATCGAGTACTAAGAAATTGGTTTCGTTTAATTTTAATGTGCCGCGTTCAAGGTGATCATTGATACGACCAGGTGTTCCCACGATTAAACGTGGACGGGCGCGCAATTGATTATATTGTTTACCCATCGACTCGCCGCCAATGATAAAGGCAGTGCGGATACCCGAATTTTCACCTAATAATTGGTGCATAATATCCATGATTTGTTTACCCAATTCGCGTGTTGGTGTTAACACCAATGCGTTCGCGCGTGGGTTTGTTAATAATGTTTGGATTAATGGAATGGCGAATGCGGCGGTTTTACCCGTTCCTGTTTGTGCCGAACCCATAATGTCGCGGCCTTGCAATGCTAATGGAATGGCTTTTGATTGAATCGGAGTTGGTGATGTGTAATTCATTTTCGCGAGCGATGCCGCTAAAATCGGGGACAGGCCAAGGCCTTCAAAATTATTCATTTTGTAGTTTCTTTCATGTGTAAAGTTATGCGTTTTATACGTTGAATAACTATTGGATAAAACTGAACTTTACAGAGGAAAGGTGAATTTTAAGGCTCACGGTCTGTCAAAGCGACAAACAAACCAAATAAAAGCTCTGTGCTTAAAAAAGAGCATCAATGTCAAACGATTGCGCTCTTATCACATATCATCCCCCAAATAGCAAGGAAATAATCCACAGCCTTATACCCAGAGCGAAAACGCTTATTCTAAAGGGGTTTGGGGGCTATTTATATTGAATCAGTGAACGCACGCGCAGGTCATTCCACACAAAATCATTCAAATATTGAAGGTCAATTAAGGTTAAAAGACCCTGCACATTATACCCCGCCTGTAAGCATAAATCGGCAGCGGCCGCGAATGTACCGCCCGTGGCCAATACATCATCAACAATAATCACGCGCCCCGTGCCCGATTTCATTTGTATTTTGGCTGTGCCATATTCCAATGCGTATTCTGCTTCGACAAACGGTTCTGGCAATTTTCCTGCTTTGCGCACCATGATAAATTGTTTGCCCAGCAACATTGCCAAAGCTCCTGCAAACATAAAGCCGCGCGAATCAACGCCAACAAACGCATCAATATTTTTAAGCTCATCATCCGAAAATAATTGCGCCATAGCGTTAATCGTTTCGGGAAATTTTTGCGCCAAAAGTGGCGAAATATCACGAAACATAACACCTTTCTGCGGAAAATCAGGAATATTATTTATGTAATTCGCCAATGGATGCATTCAAAATATCCTTTTTGCTTGAACAAAAATTTTTAAAGGTTAAGGTCTGATACGTTTATATTATATATAAATTTTACGAAATGGAAGCTTCATGGATATCGTTCACTTAATTTTAGAAAATTTATTTTCACCTGCTATCTTATTCTTCATTTTGGGTATCATCGCAGGTTTTGTGAAATCTGATTTAGAAATTCCTGAAAGCATCTCCCGTTATTTATCCATCTATTTAATGATGGCGATTGGCTTTAAAGGTGGCGTGGCCTTATTCAATACAGATCATTTTGACAGTGAAATCATAACAACCATTATTGTTGGTCTTATTATTGGATTCTTACAACCATTCTTGGGTTATGCATTGTTACGTCTGACCACAAAAATTGATCGCCCGACAGCCGCCGCTGTTGCGGCTCACTATGGATCAATTAGCATGGTTACATTTGCGACGGCTGTTACATTCTTAAATACAAATGAAATTGTTTACGCGGGTTATATTGTTGCTATTCTGGCCTTAATGGAAGCTCCAGCAATTATGTCGGGGTTATTTATAGCGCGTAATAAAATGGCAAAACATGCCCCACCATCAGAAGGTCAGAAGAAATTAAAACGCGAAATTTTTACAAATGGCGCTATCTTACTTCTTTTGGGTTCATTCCTTATTGGAACATTATCTGGACAGGCAGGAATGGACAAAGTTTCTGGTTTCTTTGTAACGCCATTTTATGGGATTTTGTGCTTATTTTTGCTTGATATGGGTTTATTGGTTGCTAAAAATTTACAACATCTACGCCATTTTAATTTTAGCCTCACCATTTTCGGAATTTATATGCCGATATTAGGGGCCATCATTGGCCTTACCGCCAGTAAAATAATTGGTTTAGATGTTGGCACAGGTACATTATTTACCGTGCTGTGCGCGAGTGCATCTTATATCGCTGTTCCTGCCGCCATGCGATTGGCTTTGCCTGAGGCTAATCCCACAATTTATATTCCGCTCAGCCTTGCCATCACATTCCCATTCAATATTTCACTGGGAATTCCGTTATATTTTGAGTTAGCCAAAATAATTTTGTAAATGATCAATATTATTTTTTATCGGAAAAACGTGGGTGTGATGCGCCGTAAATAATTCGCTCTAACTTACGATATAATGTCGATTTCGCAACGCCCAAATCTTTTGCAGCATTAATGACATCACCATTATGGGCTTTCAATGCGTGACGAATGGCCTCAGTTTCTAATTCATCCAATGTTTTTAAACGCATGTCCTTTTCATGATAGAAATATGATTTGTCCGTATCTACCGCCACTTGCGTCACAGGTATTTCCGAAGATAAACCAAATTCATGTATCATATTCGCATCACTCAATACAATTTCGCGGTGAATAATATTTTCAAGTTCACGAATATTTCCTGACCAATAATGCGATTGCAAAAATTGAATGGCTCTGTCTGAAATGGTTTTGAGTTGTTTTTTATGCATCGCGCAATATTTCGCTACAAAAAAATGTGTCAAATCAGAAATATCCTCACGGCGTTCTGCTAATGATGGAATATTAATAGTAAATACATTCAAACGGAAAAATAAATCTTCGCGGAATAATCCATCCTTTACATCTTTTTGTAAATTTCGGTTTGTTGCCGAAATGATACGTACATTCACAGGAACAGATTTCCCTGCGCCTACGGGTTCAATTTCTTTTTGTTGAAGTACGCGCAATAATTTTACCTGTGCATCGCGGGGTAATTCTCCGACTTCATCTAAAAATATTGTGCCGCCATCGGCCTCGCGGAATTTCCCCAATGATGCATTCACAGCGCCCGTAAACGCGCCTTTTTCATGACCAAATAATGTACTTTCAATCAAATTTGTGGGAATCGCACCACAATTAATCGCGACAAACGGTTTACCCGCGCGTTCACTTTCACCATGAATGGCTTGCGCTAATAAATCTTTCCCGACGCCTGTTTGCCCTGTTATCAATACTGGTATGGTGGATTGCGCAGCTTTGCGCGCATGATCAATTGTGTCTTTCAACCCGCGATCATGACCTATTAGATCGCTAAATTTTAGCTGGTGATCTTTTTGTCCTTTTAAGCGTGTAATCTCTTGCGACAACGAATTAAGTTTAATCGCATTTTGTAGTGTGATGATCACACGCTTGGGTTCGTACGGTTTCGTGATAAAATCAACTGCGCCGTATTTCATGGCTTGTACGATATGGGCAGGATCATCATGCCCTGTTAACATGATCACGGGAAGATTAGGATATTGTTCCGATATGATTTGCAATGTTTCCATACCGCCCATAATGGGCATTTCTAAATCCATGATCACGGCGCGGATTTTTTGGCGGTAAATTGGTTGCTCTAGGATTGATAGCGCCTCTCGCCCATGTTCGGCATCAATCGCGGAAAATAATCCATCTTTTTTGAGCGCCATGCCCAACATATGCCGCTGCATCACATCATCTTCCACTATCAAAACATAATCGCCCATATACATATTATATATGGAAAATAATAAAGGAAAAGTTTCATTCTCGGAATAAAACAAAAATTTGTTTTATTTTAGGAAAATTTCGGCCGAATTTACCCCTAACCTATTGATTTTATTATTTTCATAAGATGGCACAGCGATTGCTTTGTATATAACAAAAGAGAGGTTTCATGATTATTGTTACCGAAAATGCCACAGAAATTCTGGTCAAAGACCTAGAGGCGGCATTTGAGCGTAACAGCACCGACCGATGCCTGTTCTTCCCTGCGCACCATTTCCTGACATCACTTCATGATTGCTTAAATCAGACAGCCCCGCAGATCCCATCCATTCTGGAGCAAGATCGGATCAAACTTTATCTATGCGACGATGGCGATGCGTATTTGATAGCTCACGCCCTCACTCGTAAACGCATTTATGATTTGCTAGAGCATTTACAATCTTATATTAAAACGAACACAAATCCGAATGAGATTGTTCGCATTTTTGAAATGGCAAATGAAATCCATACCCTTCTGCTTCATGCTCAAGAAAAATATGATGTCATTTTAAAAAAACGTGACGATCAACGCCGCATCGCTGAGGAAAAATTACGCGAGCAGCGCGATGAGCAAGAGCGCGCCATTTTAAATTTAAAAGTAACCGACACTATCAAATTACAAGTTCAACAAAAAAAAATAAAACGCGAATCATTTGAAATTCAGATTATTGATGATGATATTTTTTCTTGCAAAATGGTTGATACATTATTGGGTAAATTATACGATGTCAGCAAAGCCCATAATGCATGGGAAGCCATTACCCATTACATACAAAATGCGCCTGACGTTGTTTTTTTAGACATTGATATGCCAAGCGCGAATGGCCACGATATTTTAAATAAAATCTTAGAAATCGATCCTGATGCCTATGTGATTATGCTGAGCGGGCATAGCCATCAAGACAATATAACGCGCGCCATGAGAATTGGCGCCAAAGGTTTTATAGGCAAGCCATTTTCAAGGGAAAAAATTTTCTCTTATATCGAAAAATCACCACATTATTTAAACAAAAAGAAAAAGGTTTTTATACATGCAAAAAAATGAACAAATATTGAATAAAGATTTTATTAGCTTTGTTTGCGTCATGGCACGCGATCCCAAGACATGGGCAGACTGGAAATGTATTGATATATCAATAGATCATTGTGACAATCAATATGATAATAAAACTATTTTATCTGGCGCCCAATCTTTAATTGAAAGTTATCTGGTGAGCCGAAATATTCATTGCTTTTTATGTCCTCCACATAATTTATATGTGCTCATCAAAAATATTGAAACATCAACAATTCAGGAATTAGAGGATTTCATTACTAATTTGGTACATATTGAAACAGAACAAAGGATTTATTTTCAAATTTATTCATTTGATAAAGATCAAGATGCCTTTTTATCAAAGATCCAAGAACAAGGTGATGTGGGCCCGCTAACCATCCCACAGTCAAATATTAAATCAATTGAAAATTTTATTCCCAATAAGGAAACAAAGGCCTTATTAATCGAAGATGATCCTGTAACGCGATGGATCGTGCGCACATCTTTGAAAGATGAGTGTGATTTAATGACGGCCTCAACTGCCAGTTCTGCCTGCGTCCTGTATTCAAAGTTTAAGCCTGATATTGTTTTTCTTGATATTAATTTACCAGATAAAAGCGGCCTAGATGTTTTGAATTGGATTTTGCGCCATGATCCTGGTGCAAAAATTGTTATGTTCAGTTCACAAGACAGTCTTGACATCATGACGTCAAGCCTAGAAGCTGGAGCAATTGGATTTATTGCAAAACCATTTACACGTGATCATTTAATAACACATTTGCGATATGCTAATAAACGAGTAGATATTGGGAATTCTTTCCATGGCCGACACCATTAATAAAACAATTTTTGAACAAGTAGGCGGAACAGAAGCTGTTAGACTTCTGGTCATTAAATTATATTCCAAAATATTAACCGATGATTTACTGACACCTTATTTTGAAAATATAAGTGTGGAGCGCTTGAGAGCATCACAACACGCCTTTATCATGATGGCATTGGGTGGACCCAATAATTATTCAGGACAATCACTTCGTCATGCTCATCAAAAACTTGTCGAAAATGGCTTATCGGATATTCATTTTAATGCCGTGAAAACTCACATGGCGACATCTATGCAAGAGCTAGGTGTTCAAAATGATCTCATTCAGCAAACTATGGATTTAGTTGAAACGTTACGTAATGATGTTCTGTGTCGCGATATTGAGAAAGATTAGTTGATGGAACAAAACAGCGAAAATTTAAAACTCATCCTTGATATTCTTCCCTATGGATATTATTGGAAAAATGTTGATGGTAAAGTTATCAGCTGTAATAATGCCTTTCTTTCAATGATCGGATTGCAAAACGAAATATCAATTTTGAACAAAGAATTTCATGAATTTCCATGGCCAAAACCAACAATATATCCCATAGGAATTAGCGAAGAAAATTCATTACGTTATTTAGAAGAGCAAGCTTTTACGTCAGCTGATCAAAAAGCAACCACATTAATTGAAAAATTTTTACCAGCCATTGGACGTACATGGGTACGTGCTGATGCTATGGCATTACCCCATGAATCTGGCGTTGTTGTTATCTGTAGGAATGTTACCGAGCAAGAGAAAAATTTACGTCAAATTACACTCGCTAATCTTCGCGCAGAGGCGGCTGCACAAGAGCTTGAAGAATTACTAGCGCAAGCAAATAATTTGCGCCAAGAGGCGGAAACGGCCAATGAGGCAAAAAGTGAATTCTTAGCGAATATGAGTCATGAACTACGCACTCCCATGAATGGTATCATTGGGTTAATGAGTTTGTTACAAGATACGCATCTAACACCAGAACAATCAGAATTAATCGACGCCTCCCTTCACTCTGCCCGTAACTTACTGGCCTTACTAAATGATATTTTAGATTTATCAAAAATTGAAGCCAATGAATTAACATTAGAAAATATTGAATTTGATGCTGTCCACACTGTCAACAATACAATCGATCTCTTTCGTCACCTTGCAATACAAAAGAATTTAACCATTGAATTAAATATTGACCATAGCGATACATCATTGCGCGTTCTTGGTGATCAGGCCCGCTTTCAACAAATTATGAACAACCTAATTGGTAATGCCCTTAAATTCACAGATCGTGGAAAAATTTCTATACTAATGAACCGCGTTAAAAAAGATAATCAATCTTTTGTACATATTGAAGTATCCGATACTGGTATTGGAATTCCCGAAGATAAGCATGAAGCTATCTTTAATAAATTTACCCAAGCGGACGTTTCCACTGCGCGTAAATATGGCGGCACGGGTTTAGGATTGGCCATTACAAAACAATTAATTGAAATTATGGGCGGTAAAATTTCATTAAAAAGTCAGATCGGCCATGGCGCTACATTTTTTATTGATTTACCGTTTCCAATCGCCACATCAATTCCTGACACAAAGGAGATTGTAATGAGTGATACTGCGTCCCCAGTCCATCCACATAAAACTTATAAAATTTTAGTTGTGGATGATCATCCTGTAAATTTGTTATTTATGCGCAAAGCATTGCGCAAAATTGGTTTAGAAAATGTCGATGAGGCCGCATCAGGCCAAGAGGCTATATATAAAGTGGCGCAGCATGATTACGATTTAATTTTTATGGACTGTCAAATGCCTGAAATTGACGGGTTCGAAGCCTCTGCCCGAATCCGCGCTATGCCGCGATCAAAGAACATTCCCATTATTGCCGTAACCGCCGATGCCATGAAAGGTGCGCGTGAACGTTGCCTTGAATCAGGAATGAATGATTATATTAGTAAACCAATTGAAATCGCCCGCCTTCAGATAACTTTGAATGAATGGTTACCTATTCAGGAAAAAATTAAAACTATACCCACTGAAAATATACCTGAAGATAAAATTAACGAAATTGATCTGATGGATTGGGAACATTTTCGTATGTTTACCGATGGCGATATAGAAGAAGAGAAGCAATTAATTTCATTATTTATGACCTATGCGAATGAATCATTAGATACCATGACAAAACATTTGGAAGATTCAAACACAGAAATATGGCGAAAGGCCGCACATAAATTAAAAGGTTCGGCCGCGAATCTTGGTGCAAAATTACTTGCAGAATATTGTAAAACAGCAGAGATGGCACATGATCAAGCCATCGAAGATCGCCGCGATTTATTTCAAAAAATTCAGAACGCATATGATGCCACCTGTACATTATTGTCTGGAAAATTAGGAATATAATTCATGGATAATATAAAGGCGTTCTTTATACCAGAATTTGAAAATATGAGAAAAATAGGAATTCAAAATCCTGAAAATGACTATGATTTATTTTGTGCATGCCCGCTTATCTCAGGTGAATATAACAAAAATAAAGAATTACCATTTAATTCTGTTGATCAAAACTTATTAGAACAAATTAATCAATTCATTCTCCGTCGTTCGCGCCGCGAACCTTTGGAGAGAATTATGAATCTTGCCATGTTTCGCGGTAGAGAATTTCAAATTGCATCTAATATCTTTAAACCAGGTTTTGAAACAGAAACAACCGTTGATCATGCATTGGAGCAAATCAAAAACATTCAAAATCCTGTTATTCTTGATTGTGGTACAGGATCTGGATGTATTTTAATATCCCTCTTACTTGAACGTCCCGATGCTACGGGGATTGGTATTGATATTGATCAATCAATTCTAAATATTGCAGAAAAAAATGCGCGCAATCATCGGGTAAATGATCGGGCACAATTTTTAATATCAAATTGGGGAGATAATCTAAACCAGAAAATTGACTTAATCGTTTCAAATCCGCCGCGCATTCCCACCAGATTGATTAAATCTTTAATAAAAGAAGTTTCGATCTATGACCCATATATAGCGTTAGATGGCGGCAAAGATGGTATCGATTTTTATAAGAGATCTGCTGACCTTTTAATGAGTCACGGAACTGCGCATTCTGTTTGCGTTATACAGATTGGGCAAGTGGTTATTCAACAGGCCATAAAATCAATAAAAAAAACAGGATATTCTGAAATATCTATCGGAAGAAGTTATAAATACACACCCAATTGTATTATCTTTTATAATCGTCATTACTACCCCCCAAGAAATTTAATAAAAAAATTTCATGATTTTTGGAAAAAGGTAGTATAAAGATGCTAGATTTTTTCAAAAAAAAATATAATGTCAATGTAATAATTCCGATCATAGAACCCCGTGTACCATTATACTATACTGGATTTTTCAAAAATATCATGCGATCTATTTTGTATACATTTTCTTTCCTTTTGTTGCTCATTACTTTTTTGGGTGCGCCTGTGCCAGTTCGCGCCAATACACCTTCCCTAACTATGGAAGTTCAAACAGCAATAAAAATTATTGGATTTATACAAGGCGTTAAAGCCTCATCAAATAACGAGATTAATATCAAGATTGTTTTTGATCCAGAATCTGTAGATTCAAAATTATCTGCTACTAAAATTCAAGAAATAATTAATAGCGCTCCCTCAATAAGAAAAAAGAGAATAATCTCAAATCTTTCATCCATTAATACTCCTCTTGAACCTTCACAAATTTATATTATAGCTCCCAATACATCACGGGGTTATAATGTTATAAAAAAGCATTCACTTCAAAACAAATCTGTAGCTATTTCAATTGGATCAGATTGTGCCCGTAGAAATATTTGCGGACTTGCGGTTGAAAAAAAACAAGCGATTAAAATATACCTTAATGAGTCAATATTCGATCTTTCTGCGTATGACCTCGATTCTACACTACGCTATCTTGCGGTTAAGCTATAATAGGAGACAGTTTTGCTGAAAAAATCAAAATTATGGGCAGTTTCTGCTGCTACATGTGTGTCACTATTGGCATCATTTCAATCGCACGCGCAAAGCATAGACTATGTCGGACTGGCGGATATATACAAAGAACCGATTACAACATCTGCCAATGGATCGCCACTTCGCAAAAGTGAGACACCAGTCAATATGGAGATTATAACATCGGATCAAATTCAAAAATCTGGAGTGCGTACCATTCCTGAAATTCTTCGGTTTTTGCCTGGTATAAATGTTCAACAAAAAACATTTGGACAAACTGAATTAAGTATTCGCGGATACAATCAAAATAATGCAGGACGCGTATTGGTTTTACTCAATGGGCGTCAAGTTTATACAGATTTTTTTGGTCAAGTGATATGGGATAATATCCCCGTAGAAATTGATGAAATTCAACAAATTGAAGTGGTAAAAGGCCCCAATACTGCGTTATTTGGTTATAATGCTGTATCGGGCGTTATAAATATTATTACAACTAATCCTCTATATGATCAAAAAAATACAATCTCAACTAGCTATGGAACACAAGATTACTCAAACCTTTCAACGTCATTTTCAAATCGTATAAATGATAAAATTGCAGTACGTTTTTCAGGTGGTTTGTCAAAAGCAAATAATGTATTTGATGATTTACCCTCTATGATCATTGACGATTACGCACGCAATTCTTTTTCTTTGGATACATGGTTGCAATTATCAGAAAAAATACAAGGCCAAATTGAAGTTACATCAAATCATAATGATCGTGGCGAATTTGTTTTTCCAGGCAATACCCCTGCCTTTACAAAAACAAAATCTGAATCAATACGGGGACGAATTCTCGCCGATACGGATTGGGGAATGATCGAAACTGATGTCTATCATAATACCGCCAATGAACGTTTAAATCTTTTTATACCGTCCAATCAGCGTGAGGGTAATATCGAGGCTGATAATCACATAACTGTTGCAAAAATTTCTAATACATTTCCATTAAATACCAATCATACGTTCCGCATAAGCGGGGAATACCGTGAAGCATCAAATATTTTTACGCCGCTTGATAATGAGGATCTAACATATAAAAATTATAGTACATCTGGCCTCTGGGATTGGCGCGCGAAAGAAAATCTCCGTACAAGCCTAGCTATTCGCTATGATTCTTTTTATCTGGAGCCAGATAGCCAAGATATAGCGTCATCTATTATACCAATTGGCGTCAATCCTTTCACCGCCGATGATTATGAGCAACGCAGGGAGGCTCTGAGTTGGAATTTGGGTGCCGTTTATCAAGCCACGGAACTTGACACTTTCCGTACATCCATTTCGCGCGGCGTAGAACTTCCAAGTTTTACAGAATTTGGGCTTCAATTTTTTTCATCTCCCACAGCTGGAAATCCCAACGGCCTAGGATCAATAGGAAGCCCCAATACAAAAACAACTAAAGTAGACAATTATGAGATTGGTTACGATAGAAAGTTAGATCCTATTCATGGAAATTTTCGTAGCGCTATCTTTTACCAAGAAAATAGTGATGTTCAAGGTTTTGCAGCTAATCTTTCATCAGTCCCAAACTTTTTTGCACCTGGAATAGGATTATCACGATCATTTACAGGTAACATTGGCGATTCAAAAATGTACGGAGTTGAATTGGGTGTTGTGGGTAAATTTAATTCCAAATGGAATTGGGGAATGAATTATACTTACGCAAATGTAGAGGATAATTTAAACAACAAGTTTTTCGGCACTTACTATACATCAAACTCAGAATATGAAGACTCAAACCGTGACCATACATTAAATATTGCCTTAGGATATGAAGCTGAAGAATGGAATGCTTCAATAAACGGTCAATATGTATCCTCATCAAAAGGATTAAGCCCCACACCCAATGAAAATTCACGTTATGACGTTGTTTCAATTGATTCTACAATTATTACAAATATAAATTTTTCATACAAACTTAATGATAAGCTAACGTGGGCAGTATCTGGTGCAAATGTAACAGGGGATACAGAACAATCACCCAATAGCACAATTGAGACAATAGCATGGACAACTCTAAAATATAATTTTTAAGATTCGAAAGAAATTAAAATGACTGAATTATTTGATAAAAGAATTAATAGTTCTATTCGTCAAAATTTTGTAACATTTTTAACAATTGTATGCTGTTTACTTGCGACGATTGTGGGCATGTTAGGGTATCGTGTATTTAGTAAATTTAATGATGCTGATTATCTAAACCAGAATCACACTATGCTAAATGAATTGTATCAGGTTGATAAGTCATTGCAGCAAGAAATGCTTTTAGCAAGTAAAGTTAACGCACTATATCCCAATAATCAAAAAATTATTGAACGTTTTAAGGATATTACAATTCAAAATGATGCAATATTTCGTTTAAGCATACAGAATATAAAAGAAGTAGGCGCAGAGCAACGATCTGTACATTTTGAAAATCATATTCAAGATTATAAGAATGCATATCAAAAAGTCCAAAATTTTCGTGAATCTGTTCTAAAATCAGAACGTATTTCAGACACACGAATTATTATTAATAGATACAATGCTGTTAGCCAGCATCTTAATAAAATTCGTGGTTATATCTTCCACCCCCATAACCTTGAACAATTTGCAGTCCAGCAAAATATTAGTTTAGCCAGAAATATTCAAAAAGTAAGAAATTTAATTGCAGAAGAAAGTGCCTTACTTTTATCAGTTCTTGCTCAAAATGAGAATATCGAAGATACAACTTCGGCTCGTTTAACAATCGTACGAGAGGAAATAGACTCAATAAATGAAGAAATTTTTGAAACAAATCTTTCCTATGGGAATGTAAAGGGATTATATCTCCCCCCACAATATAGAATAAAATTATCAAATGCACTTACATCTTATAAAAATGCCATCGGTGAATATCTAAAGCTACGTGAACAAATTTATTCAGCTAATTTACTAGACGCGGATCATAATATATCTGTTGAAGCCTGGACAAAAACAATAAATCACACCATTCACAAAGTTAATTATTTGTCTACTGTTATAAATGAACCAACTAAAATTGCATTACAACATTTATCTATACAGGAAACGATTTGGTTAATCTCAGTATTTATGATTGCCGTTTTGGGAATGTCTATTCTTTTTCTTTTATACCAGATTCAGCGCAAAAGAGTGTTGCGTCCCGTACGCCAACTTACAAATGCAATGGTAAGTATTGCCGATGGAAATCTTAATGTAGAACTCCCAGTTGGCGGTAATGATGAGATTGGTTATATGATTAACAGCTTAAAAACATTTCGTGAAAGTGCCATTAAGCGAGAAAAAGCTGAACAGGCAAACTTAGCAAAATCAGAATTTCTTGCAAATATGAGTCATGAATTACGTACACCATTAAATAGTATTATCGGGATGATTCAGCTTATCAAGGCCGAAAAACTTTTACCTGATACGCAGGACGCCTTTGAAAGTATTAAAACATCATCTCAAAATTTACTGAATATTGTAAATGATATTTTAGATTTATCAAAAATCGAAGCACGTCAAATCATTCTTGAACATATTCCTTTTGATGTAAATAATGCCGTCCATCATTGTGTTCATGCTCTAAGGCCAATGGCCAGTAAAAAAGGTATTTCATTAGAATATCAAGCCCCAGATAATCTTTGGATTATGGGTGACCCGCTTCGGTTTGGGCGGATATTAAATAATCTTTTAAGTAATGGCATTCGCTTTACTGAACGAGGATCTGTGAAAGTAACAGTTACATCCAAAGAAGCTTACAATAATAATAATAAACGTCTTATTTACATCGAAGTTGCTGACACAGGAATTGGTATTCCACTTTTAAAAATCTCATCAATTTTTGAAAAATTTACGCAAGCCGATAGCTCAACAACTCGCCGCTATGGTGGCACTGGCTTAGGTTTATCAATTACCAAAGAATTAGTTGAAATTATGGGTGGCCGTATTGGTGTCTATAGTGCAGAGAATAAGGGATCAATCTTTTGGTTTGAAATCGAATGTGATATCGCTACAGGTACTACAATTACAGAACATAATGTAAATCTTGAAAAACTTAAGGAATCATCAAATAAACTTATTCCTTGTGATAAAGTTCGCGTTTTAGTTGCCGAAGACCAAGAGATGAATCAGGTTTTCATGCGCAAATTATTAAATAATTTAGGAGTAACTCATCTTACAATCGTTGAGAATGGAGAATTAGCGGTTGAATGCGCAGAGACACGGGAATATGATATTATCTTAATGGACTGCCACATGCCGGTTATGAATGGTTATGTAGCAACAGCAACGATTCGCGCTTTAGCTGATGAAGTCGTAAAGAATATTCCAATTATTGCCATGACCGCGGATGCAATGCCTGAAACAGAGGGTAAATGTATGGCCGCCGGAATGAATGTTTATATGAGTAAACCCTTTAATATCAAAGTATTTGAAACAATTTTGTCTCAATGGATTTTGTTCCCTGACAATGATTCTTAAGTCCAACAAATCGTATACTTTAAATATAGGATATATTTATGCCATCAAGTAATCAAAATATAATTCATCTTGATTTAAGTAATCTTCGCGAGAATAGTATGGGCGATGAGACGTTCATTCAAGAAATGATCGAATTATTTATAAAACGCGGTACAGAGACATTAGTTTTGTTAAAAAGCGAAATCACGAGCGAATCAGCAGAGTTGTGGGTGAGCTATTCGCATGCCTTAAAAGGGATGGCGGCAAATATTGGTGCATTATACTTAAGAGAATTATGCGCACATGCGCAGTTTATGGAAGATTTATCACCAGCTCTTTGTCAAGACATTTTCAATGAGATAAGTTCCGAGTTTGCGATAGTTGTAAAGGAATTAGGCAAGACTAACTAGTTTCGAATAGACGCAATATTTTCAGTTCGGGCCATATAAGTCGGCGCTCTTTGAACGTGTTGATAAATTCTTGTTTTATCAATTGGCTTAACGACAAAACCATTGGCTCTATGTTTCTTTAAATCAATGACAATTTCTTGTTTTGTATCTGAACTAATCATAATAACATAAGCATTCGGATCAATATCCTCACGCAATTTTTTTAATATATGATTTCCCATTTCTAGACCGATATGAATATCTAAAAATAATATATCTGGTGCATATTCATTATATGATTGTTCAAATTCTTCTATAGAGGCCATAGTGATTATATGACCTCGTCCTTGTAAAACTTTCTCCATATGCTTTAACAACATAGGATCATCATCAACCACCATAATGACATTACTCATACGGTTCATACGTTTAAATGAAAGCCTTGATGCATTATCTTTTATGAATGGTTCAATCAGTTGCCCTAATTGATGAAGACCACCATTAGATATCGAACGGGAAATAACACGAACGGACCCATGGCCAAAATCACGATACACACCTTGTTCTAAATGCGTGACCAATACGCCCTCACTACGCGGCGCAAGAATAAAAACAGAATTATCCGATATTGTTATCACAGCATTCGAACTCTTATAATGAAAGCTAATATATTGCTGGATCTCATTTGCAGTAATGGCTTCAGTTAGCGGCAATATTGCACAAAATAACCACTTATCCTTATCGGCACGCTTTGATGAAACAAAACTGATAAAATGAGGCAAATCTACAAAATTCAAAGGGGATTTCGTTTTTGCTAAGGTCATTATGTAAATTTATCATGTAATCGTTAACATTACCTTGAATTTATTATAATTTAGTCTTAATAACGTGGCACTTTGGACCTTAAAATGGAATAACATATTGAAAAACAAAGGAAATTTTATGGCGAATTTTTAATTAAAATTTCGCGCTATGGTTTCATAAAATAATTTCACATCATTTTTTTGTTACCTCTGATACCGATTCGCATAAACGACCCTTACCCACATTATCAAGAAACTCTAAAACATCCCTTCTTATTTTAGAAGTCTGTCCGCCGATCCATGAAAATTCTGCCACTGTGAAAATATGATCAGCATATGGATATAGAATAGAGCGATGGCAAACTTTATTTTTCTTGAGGGCGTCTGTCATCGTATCAATGTTAAATTTGCCAACCAAATTATCCTTTAATCCATAAATCATAAGTAAAGGCGGCTCTGATCCATCGATATGTGTTATAGGACGCATTTCATTATATTGTTCAACTTTAAAAATATTTTTTAACGTATTCGTATTGGGCGTAAAATTATAAGGCCCCGATAAACCTATTCCACCTGAAATATCTATATTATTTTTTATTCCATATCTTTGGTCAGTCATTAATAGAAAAGCAATATTAGCGCCCGCAGAATGACCCATCAAAATGATATCTGCGTTTTGGGGGGCAAATTTATTCTGATTCTTACTCACCCATTTTACTGCCTTTGCAGAATCAAACATAAAATCAGGAAAAATCACATCTGGGTATTTTCGGTAGTCTGGAATAACGACTATATATCCCTCGCGCGCCAACGATGATGCCACAAAACGATATTGCTCCTTACGTCCCGATGTCCACCCACCACCATAAAAAAAGACAATAATTTTATCTTTTGGTTTTATCGAAACGGGAGAAGAATAAATATCCAAAGCTAAATTAAGCTCTTTATCAAAAACAATATTATCTTGAATATTTAAATCATCAAATGTTTCTGGCGAATTGACCAAAAAGAATTTTACATCCGAACATGATGTGAGTGTGAGAAGGCCTAAACAAAGCAAGAAAACGATAAACTTCATTAGTTATTCTTTATTATTTTAAAATATAAGCGATAAGGCATCGCCCATAGAACTTTCATAATAAAAGTGAATAATCCATGTGTTTTTATTTCAAATTTATTTCTATTACTTAGTTGTTGGTAAATCTTATCCGCCGCAGCCTCAGGCGTGATCATCATCGGCATTGCAAATGCATTCTTGTCTGTCATTTCTGTTTTTACAAACCCAGGCGATACAATCTTTACATCAATTCCTAGGGGATCAAGTTCAATACGCATTGATTCCGCAAGATTAATAATTGCGGCTTTGGTTGAGGCGTAAGGCTGCGCATTCGGCAGCCCTATATAGCCAGCCACACTTGCACATAGAATAATTTGACCATTTTTTTTCAAACGCATACCCTCAATGATTGCGGGAAGTATTGAAAAAAGTGAAGTATAGTTTGTATCAATAATATGACGGCACAGGCTTTCCTTTAATTCGCTCACCTTCATCGGCTCATACTGCGCGGAAAAGAACATGAACGAATCTATCTGACCATATTCATCAATAATTTTTTGATAAGCGTTTTTAATACTATCCGTATCATTTATATCGAGAGGATATATACCAGCATCAGGAATATTCTTTTCTTTCAACTCTTTTAAATTTTCAATACGGCGACCAGAAAGAATGAGTTGGTGGCCTTTTGAAGCCAACTGGATAGCAAGCGCTCTGCCAATGCCACTTGTTGCTCCTATAATCCAAAAAACTTTTCGTCTTTCAACTTGGTGCACCATTTTCAATTGCTTTCTTTTTGAATAAAAATTGATACTTCGGCAACTTTAATACCAAATTTTTTTATATAAGATCGATTTACAACCAAGTTTTCATCAATTGTGTACATCCAATCATCAAAATGAACATTCATATCTTTTCCATCAACAGGAATAATCATCTCATAGTTCCAACATGTGGCGCAACCAGATGATCTTCCCTTAGCTTGCCCAATAATTCCTTCAGCTGTTCCAGAAAAATTTCCATTTTCATGCTTGATCAATTTCCATGTGCGTTTTTCATGACGACCATCAAAATATTTGATATCCTCGCTAAGCGATCCCTCAGAGCCATTCCATTGCCCAAACATGTCGATTTTTAAACGCTGAACAACATCTCCTCTTAAATTTTGAACAATTCCCCACGCTTTTAACTTTCCTGAAAAATAATCCTGCAGGTCAAATCGGGGACCTAAATCACGATAATGATCAATATTTTGTTCTAAAAAAGGTAACATGACAATCTCTCCATCAGTTCAATATTATTTAGCATGCGCCATTTCAACTTGCATAACATTTATACGTTCAGTGCGAAATCCAGCGATACACGATGCTAAATAAAATCTCCATAAACGAATAAATCCATCATCATAGCCCAACGTTTTTACGTCTTGATATTTTGCATCAAAATTTTCAAGCCATATTTCTAACGTTCGGGCATAATCTTGACCAAAGTCAAACTGATCATTTACCCGCAAACCTTGCTCTGCCGCCACTTGTTTAAATATTTTTGGTGACGGAAGCATGCCCCCCGGAAATACCAAACTTCGAATGACATCATTTCCCTTACGATATGAATCAAACTTATCATCGGCGATAGTAATCGTTTGAATTAAGGCCGTTCCTTTTTCTTTCAAAAGAGTTGCTATTTTTTTAAAATATGTAGCCCAATATTCTTCACCGACAGCTTCAAACATTTCTATTGAAACAATATGATCATATTTTCCGTCTAAAAGACGATAATCTGATTTTATAATATTGCCACGATCTTTTAAACGTGTTGTTGCATAATCAAATTGTTCATCAGAAATTGTTACGCCATCAATTTTAGTATTATTTAGTTTCTCTGTAACGCGGTCTGCAAACCCGCCCCAACCACAACCAACTTCAAGAATTGATTGATTGTCTCCGTGTAAACGGTCAATTAGACGATCATATTTTTGAAGCTGTCCCGTTTCCAGATCATCCGTATTATTCTTAAATATTGCGGATGAGTATGTCATGGTCGGATCCAGCCACAATGAATAAAAATCATTACCCAAATCATAATGGGCATGGATATTTCTTTTACTTCCATCAATTGTGTTTCGTTTCATGAAATATGAAAGGCGGGAAATAATTTGGAAAAGCTTTCCACCTGTGAATGCCTGCTTAATTGAATCTTCGTTTAGAATTCCCAATGTGAGTAATGTTGACAAATCATCTGTTTCCCAATGACCTGCGCGATAATCCTCTGCAAATCCCGTATCCCCACGCTCCATTAAATTTTGAAAGACTTTCCAATTTTTTACCGTCAATTTTACAGGCGATACATTATTATCATTTACACTATTAGAATTGCCAAATTGATATGACTTTCCATTGGGCATTTCAATTGAAATTGAACCTGTTTTCAACTTATCTAATTGCCTTAAAAAAATATCAGATGTTCTATTTAAAAACATTATTTACTCCTTATTGTTTGTAAAAAATTTTGTAGAAAGTGAATGAGTAACAGTAATATCTTTTTGTTCCGGCTTAGGAACATAAGATATTCCTTTCAAAAATATTTTTAACGCTTGCCAATGAATTAAGACAACTACTTTTAATGTTATCAGGGGATATAAAAAAAGCGCCCTTATTAGTTTCCAGTGATCCATAGCTGTAAAATCACCAACCACGGATGTAGACAACATTTTGTCATTATTATCGTTATAATAATCAATCATGGATATAAATTTTTTGTGATTAAACGAGAAACGAAATTTATAAAATCCCTCTCGTTCTAAAAATGGTGACACATGAAATACTTTATTGGCAACAATATTATCATTCCCCTGAATAATTTCTTGATCATCTTTGAAACAAACATATGTATGTTTTTGTCCAAACGTATTATTGACTTCACAAATCACTGCGCGCAAATTTTCTTCGGAATCTCTGCACATCCAAAAACTAACGGGATTAAATACAAAACCCAACACACGCGGCAAGGTAATAAGAGATATATTATTCTTATCCACCTTATTTAAATTCGCATTATCAATAATTTTTTCAATCCATTTCCTAATTGGTGTATCTTTTTCACCATGGTCTTGAGCGTGCAAGGAGAAAATAGCCCCTTTATTTATTCCGAATAAAAAATTTCCTGATTTTGCACCTAATAAATTTTCTGGAACATGAAAATAAAACATCGAATATAAGAATTTATTTGATTTTGGAATGAATCGATGGTGCATGACTTGGCCATACAGCAATTGACAGGAGGAATTGGTTAAAACCATGACAAATCATTCCCCATAGATTTTACAAGATTATACGAACTTAAAAGTCCATCTTCATGAAACCCATATCTTTGATACGCGCCACAAAACCAATAATTATTTTTCCCTTGAATATCCCCTATTTTTCTCTGTGCGTCATATGTTTTTTTGGTAAAAACAGGATGCTTAAACACATGCTCATTATAAATCATACTCTCTGCTGGGCGACGATCTGTATTCAATGTAACAAATATGGGATGATCTGTTTCTAATTTTTGAAGATTATTCATCCAATACGTTAATGAAACAGAATTATTTTCATCT
>JBIICJ010000141.1:0-4255 GCA_044238965.1 Micavibrio sp.
ACACGCGGATGGTGTGGATCGAGACGCCGACCAACCCGACCTTGAGGCTGGTCGATATCGCCGCGGTGGCCGAGCGCGCCAAGAAGCGCGGGCTGATCGTCGTCGTCGACAACACCTTCTGCTCGCCGGCGCTGCAGCGCCCGATCGAGCTCGGCGCCGACATCGTCATGCACTCGGCCACGAAGTACATCAACGGCCACAGCGACATCGTCGGTGGTCTCGCCATCGTCGGTGAGCGCGCCGACCTCGCCGAACAGATGACCTTCCTTCAGAACGCCGTCGGCGCCGTGCAGGGGCCGTTCGACAGCTTCCTGGCACTCCGCGGCTTGAAGACCCTGCACCTGCGGATGAAGGCGCACTGCGAGAACGCGCAGGCCATCGCCGAGTTCCTCGAACACCACCCGGCGGTGGAGCGCGTGGCCTACCCGGGACTCAAGGCGCATCCGCAGTACGCATTGGCGCAGCGCCAGATGAAGGGTCCGGGCGGCATGGTCAGCGTATGGCTCAAGGGAGGCTTCGAAGCCGCCAAGCGCTTCATGGAGCGCACGGAGCTGTTCGCCTGCGCCGAGAGCCTGGGCGGCGTCGAGAGCCTCGCCAACCACCCGGCGGTGATGACGCACGCGAGTGTGCCGGAAGAGCGACGAGCGAAGTTGGGCGTGACCGACAACTTGGTGAGGTTGAGTGTGGGTATCGAGGATTTCGAGGATCTCTTATCGGAACTGAACGAGGTGCTCCAGTGATCTGTTCTTCACTTCGCCTAATCGCCTTCGCGAAGCGGGAAGAGTGGGCGTAGCGCGAATGAAACAGCTTATGCAGAACCACCCGGCGAGGGCGTTCGCCGCGTTATGGAGGAACAGGTTTCTCATCGAGCAGCTCGTTAGGAAGGAGCTTAGCTCCAAGTACCGTAAGTCATCCTTGGGCGCAGCGTGGATCATCCTGAATCCTCTGCTTCTTGTCGGTGCATACACGCTCGTCTTTGGCGTCCTGCTCGGAGTTCGTTGGGGTGGTGCTGGAAGCACTCTCGAGTTCGCTTTGGTGTTGCACGCCGGCGTGATGTTCTTCATGTTTTTCAACGAGATCATGAGTCGGTCCACGACACTCGTGGCAAGTAACCAGTCCTATGTCACAAAGATGGTTTTTCCGACCGAGGTGTTTCCCGTCGTGATTACCCTTGTGGCGGGCGTTTCCTTCGTCGCGACATTGCTGATCTGGACCGTCCTTAGCGTCGCGATCCGTGGTGAGTTTCCGGTCGGAATCATTTGGATCCCGTTCGTTTTCTTCCCGTTCCTTATGTTCTGTCTGGGCCTTTCTTGGTTTCTGTCGGCGCTTGCCGTGTTTAAGCCCGACGTTGAACATGCGATGCCGATGACTTTGTTGTTGTTGATGTACCTCTCCCCCCTGCTGTTTCCCGCCGAGCGTATGCCCGAAGCGTTCCGTTGGGTAATCGCCTTCAATCCACTTAGCTGGGTTCTTGAGCCCGCTAGATCAGCATTGATCCACAACGTTGCTCCCGACATCGTCGTCGTGGGTGTGGGTTCGATTGTGTCGCTGGTAGTGTTCTGGGTCGGTTACGCTTCGTTCAAAGGCAATCAGAGGAATTTCGCGAATGTCCTCTGAGTACCCGGACTGGGCAATCGATGTTTCGGCGGTCTCAAAGCGCTACCAATTCGGTGCGAAAGGAGGGTGGTCGATCTTCGGGAAGTCCGAGTCACCATCGTCTGTCGCAGGCCATGACGCGCTGAAGGATATAAGCTTCAGGATCGCCCGTGGAGAGGCGGTTGGTGTGCTGGGTCGCAACGGCGCGGGAAAAAGCACTCTCCTCCAGATTCTCACCGGGGTGCTGCAGCCGACCGAAGGTTGTGTCACTGTGGCCGGCCGGATCGGTGCGCTCCTCGAGCTTGGTTCAGGCTTCAATCCAGAGCTATCGGGTCGGGAGAACATTTTCCTCAGCGCTGCAGTGCTCGGGATGTCGCTTGCTGACGTCAAGGCGAAGCTTTCCGAGATTGAATCGTTTGCAGAGCTTGGTGAATTTATTCACCAGCCTCTGAAGACGTATTCAAGCGGGATGTTTGTACGTCTTGCTTTCTCGGTGCAGGTGCATCTTGATCCTGAGATTCTCATTATCGACGAGGCGCTCAGTGTTGGGGATATGTTCTTTCAGCAGAAATGCATCGCGCGCATCCGCGAGCTGATCGCGCGCGGCGTCACGTTGCTCTTCGTTTCTCATTCGGTCAACGCGGTGAAGAGTATTTGCGGAAGGGCGATCCTTCTCGAGCGCGGAAGGCTCGTCGCGGATGGGCCTGCAGACGAGGTTTGCGAGCATTACCAGAACTCGATGTCGAGCACCGCTGTCGCAGACCTGCGTGCGGCACTGGCGGCTCGGTCGGCCGAAGGTGTTCCCAATGGAGTGATTGAGGCTAGCCCCGTTCCAAGTGAGCGGGAGGTGTTGTGCGATGGATTCGCGGAACGGCTCTCAAGTCGCTCGGGAGGCGGCGAGGTCCAGTTCACCGGTTTTGAGATCGTTGTTCCGGGTCGCGGTGCCGTTGCCACTATTGAGCAGGCAGGGCTGGTAACTCTCCGAATACAGTTCGACACCTCTAAGTCCATACCCGAGGGAAGCGTCCTCGGCCTGCTGATACGTGACGCGCACGGCATCGATATCGTTGCCTACAATCTCAACTTCTACGGACGGCATTTGCCGATACTCGATGCTGCAACACGATACGTACTCGAGTATGCGGTCGAGCTGCCGTTGGCGAAGGGGCGCTACTCGTTCCACGTCGGACTTAAGCCGGCTCCGGAAAGTCCTTACTTCTATGACCGATGCTTTACAATTGGCGTGTTGGACATCGAGGCGAATCCGTTGTCTTGGGGTGAGTACGGCGGACGTTTGCTGGCTTCGCCGAGGTCAGTTGAACTGCTGAAAGTCGTCTCCCCAATGCGATGCTGATTTCCTTTTTGCTCCCGGATGTGGATCGCGGCAGCGGCCCCCTTCACGCTTGGGTAATGCTGGCGCAGATGGCGGCATTCGGGCCTGAGGAAATAGGCTTCATCGGTGATGACCGCTACTTTGCGGAGGATGGCATACCATTTGGTGAACGCCTCATCGTCGGCGGGCACTCCTTCGTGGTGCCATCGAGAGGCCGATTTCGTAGATATCGCAAGCGATCAGTGGACCTCCCCAAACACTGGAAGGCCCAGGGCCATGGGCTGCCCCTTTTCCGGCGTGCGATAACGGCGAGCGATCCTTCCGTTGCTAAGCAATTGACAACGCTTGCGTGCGATATCGCGCACGGGCGCCGGATCGCAGCGTTTCTCTCTTGGATTAATTGCGCCTCGCTTGACTTGGCCGCGAAGACGTTGGGGGTTCCCGTCATTCACAACGAGCTCGGGCCACTCCGTGCGCCCGACTATGGTGGCACCGTCTACTTCGATTTCTTGGGGGTCAATGGTCGAACGACCCCTTCGACATGGCGTTCAGGCAATACAGTCGGTTCCGCGCTGCGTGGGATTCGTCTAGTGCCGGAGAAGCAGCTCCGCGTCTTGGTTTCCGGTGAGGAGTCACTTGAGCGTGTTTCGGACGCCACAGACGTCGGCGTTGCGATGCAAGTCGAGGACGACTCTAACCTCGTTGCCTTTGGCAATGGAACGAGTTCAATCGACCTTATCGACGCGGCTCGTAGGGATAATCCCGGGGCGAGGCTCCGAGTCAGGAATCACCCGGCCTCGCATTTCAAGTTTTCGGGAGGTGGTCTCGGAATCGTCGATGATTCCGCCAACGCACGTGAGTTTCTTGGTCGAGTTTCGAGCGTCTACGCCGTCAACTCAAGTGTCCTGACGGAAGCCATGCTCTGGGGTGTGCCGTTTCGGGCATTGGGGGACTGCCCCACGAGGCCTTTTGCTGATGACGGTGCATTGGCCCCCTGGGCTCGCGATAATCGCGACTTGGCGATCAACGCCTTCATGTTGGGCTATCTGGTGCCATCAGCGTTGCTTTTCAATCCAGACTACTACGGATGGCGTTTGGCGGGCGGGCGTTCGCTTGCCGCATGCCACGAGCGCCATCTTGCCCAATGGCAGGCAACGTCGGTGCAACGCAAGCGCATTGGTCCCGCCTCGATGCCATCCGCCCCCAAGGCGCTCCTTGCTGTCGCTACGGGTGGCGGTTCGGACTGGCTGGGAAATCGTCGAGTCGAGTTGCTGGTTCAGGACTTGCATGAGCGGTTGCTCAGAGCCACTCGCGAAATGCATGGTT
>JBIICJ010000041.1:0-13514 GCA_044238965.1 Micavibrio sp.
GTGATGCGGATGTTGCGAAAAAATTGGCTGAAGCGATGGAAGTTGCAGGTTCAGAAGGTGTGATCACAATCGAAGAAGCAAAATCATTGGAAACAGAATTAGAGGCTGTAACTGGTATGCAATTTGATCGTGGTTATTTGTCACCATATTTTGTGACAAACCCAGAGAAAATGGTTTGCGAATTAGAAAACCCATTCATTTTGTTAAATGAGAAAAAATTGGGTAACCTCCAAGCCATCCTTCCTGTATTGGAAGCGGTTGTACAATCTGGCCGTCCTTTATTGATCGTGGCCGAAGATGTTGAAGGCGAAGCCTTAGCAACATTGGTTGTAAACAAATTGCGCGGCGGTCTCAAAGTTGCCGCTGTGAAAGCGCCTGGTTTCGGTGATCGCCGCAAAGCGATGCTCGAAGATATGGCGATCCTCACAGGTGGTACATTGATCTCTGATGATTTGGGTATCAAACTTGAAAGCGTGACCATTGATATGCTTGGCACTGCGAAAAAAGTTCGCATCAGCAAAGATGACACAACCATCGTTGAAGGTAACGGCAACAAAGCTGAATTAGATGCACGTTGTGCTCAAATTCGCGCGCAAATTGCTGATACATCATCTGATTACGACCGCGAAAAATTGCAAGAACGCCTTGCGAAACTGGCGGGCGGCGTTGCAGTTATCCGTGTTGGCGGTGCAACTGAAGTCGAAGTCAAAGAACGCAAAGATCGCGTTGAAGATGCAAAACACGCAACCAAAGCGGCTGTGCAAGAAGGTATCGTCCCAGGTGGCGGCACTGCATTATTCTATGCGGCGCGTTCATTGGACAACATCAAAGGCGCAAACCAAGACCAACAAGCGGGTATTGATATCATCCGCCGCGCGTTGCAAGCACCGATCCGTCAGATCGTTGAAAACGCTGGTCAAGAAGGGTCAATCATTGTTGGCGAATTGATGAAACAAAAAGACACCAACCAAGGTTACGATGCACAGAAAAATGAATTCTGCGACCTCGTGGCGGCTGGTATCATTGATCCCGTGAAAGTTGTTCGCACGGCTCTTCAAAACGCAGCATCTGTTGCAGGTTTGATGATCACAACCGAAGCCATGATCACCGAATTGCCAAAGGATGAAAAAGATTCATCTGGCGCAGGCGGCGGCATGGGCGGCATGGGCGGCATGGGTGGTATGGGCGGCATGGATTTCTAATCCACGACCATTATCTCTTAAGAATACAAAAGGACGGGGTTTATTTCCCGTCCTTTTTTTGTTATAATCATTTTATGAATAAATCATACGGCTTTACTCTTGTTGAAATATCGATCGTGATGATTATTGTCGGCTTACTCATCGGCGGCACATTCGGCGGTATGAAATTAATTGAAAATATGCAGGTGAATAAAACCGTGCAAGATTTAAAAGCAATTGAATCTGCCGCTTTAACTTTCAAAGATACCTATGGGCGTTTGCCTGGCGATCTTGTCAATCCCGCTGCTCGTTTACCAAATTGTACTGTTGCGCCATGTGCTACGGCAGGAAATGGAAATAGGGTAATTGGAGCTCTAAACTTATTAGGTGGGGCAATCGCAAATACAGATGAAAATTTTACATTTTGGCATCATTTACAAGCTGCCGATATTTTGTCTTTAGGAACTAAGAATACAACTGATATGAGCTTTGGTGAGGGGCAACCATCTGGCCCATTTGCTGGGTATAGGGTTTCAAATTTTAATGCGGCCTTTGTGTCAACTGACTATATACTTCAAGGTACAATATTGTACGTAAATGATATGCCTTCGGCTGTTATGACTGGTGGTGTAGGTATGGAATGGGCTATTCCATGTTCTTCTATTCGAAGTATCGATCGTAAAATTGATGACGAAATTCCTTACAATGGAAGATTAAAAGGGTGGGCGTGTACAAATCCCGCTGCTGCTGATGTCCCTTATGAAATTAATCTTATTGGAGCAATAGTATATGACCTAAAGGGATTTTAATTCTAATCCCTTGTCCCCATTATAAATTCCCGATAAATTGTTTGTATGAAATTTTACGACCTTTTTAAGAAAAACGGCAAAGTAACAGAACTTGCCCGTGATAATCCGTTTCGTGGCATCGCCTCTGGACTGCGCGCATCAATTGAAAAATTACCAGGACCAATGGTGATTATTATTGTGGTGGCTTTGTCAATTGCCATTACTCTTGGAATTGTTATGAAAATTTCAACAGCTTTGAATAAAGAGGCTAAATATCTTCCCCTGACTATTTCTGTTGATGAGGATAAACCAGCCATCAGCCCTATCCAATTACGCGGCACGTGGCTTTATGATGATGATGTGCAATCCATGAGCATTCGATTTGGCGTTGATGTTTTTGAAATCACTCAAATGCGCAAAGGTGAAAAATATGTGCGGTATTATGTCCGCGGCGGCTATCGTACCGAAGGTAATGTTTTAATTCTTCAGGTGCGCGAAGATTTGGGTGCGCCGTTTGAACCCACACGCATGGAATTGCGTTTTATTCCGCTTGAATTTGATAAATTAAATGTGCGCGTCGAATTAACGGATAAAATTATGCTCTGGCGTATTCCACCATCCGAACGAGCAAAATTTGATCAATCGTTGCAGGATGATTTTCCACTGACCGACAAAAATCCTATGCCTTTTGTGCGGTTGACGCGGCAATAGATTGATCCATGCCCGAACTTCCCGAAGTTGAAACAGTTGTAAGGCATTTGCGCCCCGTGATGGTTGGACAAAAAATCACGGATATAAAACTCAACCGTAAAACACTGCGCTTTCCGATTCCAAAATCATTTATTGATACGCTGCGGGAACAGACGATCATATCAATCGATCGGCGGGCGAAATATATTTTAATCTCATTGTCAAACGGGTTTGTATGGATCACACATTTAGGTATGTCTGGTATGTTGTCCTTGCGCGGGGCAGGGCAGAAACATGATCATGCCGTGATCACTTTGGCATCAGGAAAGACCATTATTTTCAATGATCCACGACGATTTGGGTTTTTGGATATTGTTCATGAAAATGAATTAAAAAATCATAAATTCTTACATCATTTAGGGCTTGAGCCATTAGATCGTTCATTCACCGCGCCCACATTATATGATCGGTTACGTGGAAAAAAAACGCCAATCAAAACAGCGATCATGGATCAAAAAATAGTTGTGGGCGTGGGAAATATATATGCATCTGAATCATTATATGACTCATATATCCATCCCGAAATACATGCATGTGATGTGACATTTGATGAATGTGAATTATTGGTAAAATCAATTAAACAAACATTGCGTCGTGCTATTAAGGCTGGTGGATCAACCATTCAAATGTATCATAACCCATCGGGGACAAGTGGATATTTCCAACATCATTTCAACGTATATGATCGCGCAGGTGAAGTTTGTGCGCGTCATACATCATCACCCGCATTCATCGAAAAAATTCAACAGCAAGGTCGATCAACCTATTTTTGCCCCATATGCCAGCCATCCCCGATCAATAGGCGGGCCATATGTTCAAAACGTCGTTAATTGCAAGAAAAAAATTTTATTTTTTTCGCGTTTGAATTGCTTGACAGGAGGGGGTAAACAGGACTAAAAAAACACTCCATCGCGATCATAAAGTTGTTTATAAAATTTGTGGTCGGTTCTAAGGAGCAAAATAAATAAGCCCATAGGACATGAGGATAAGATAACATAATAGAATCGGTAAGGATTATATAATATGGCAAACCACGCCTCAGCAAAAAAGAGAGCCCGTCAAACCGTCAAACGTACAGACGTGAACACATCACGCCGTAGCCGTATTAAGACATTTGTAAAGAAGATCGAAGAAGCATTATTAGCTGGTGATGTAGACGCGGCAAAAAAAGCATTCAAGGCTGCTCAGCCCGAAATTCAACGTGGCGTGACCAAGGGTGTTCTTCACAAGAAAACAGCCGCACGCAAAATTTCACGCCTCTCAGCGCGCGTGAAGAAATCACAAGCGGGAACAACTACAACTGCCAAAACAAAAAAGGCAGCTTCATAATTAAAGTTTTGTAGTGAGGCTCTCTGTCTTTGATCAAAAAGACGGATACTTCTCTCTGCATAAAAAATGGATCGCATTGATGTCTGGTAAGGCGACCATAAATGACCAGATGAAATAAGAATAAAAATTGTTCTTATTCCTAAAAAGGCAAAAGCCTTAGGACAAGCGACTTAGTAATTGAGGGGTTGGAGAACAGGGCAATAAATCAGGGCTAATCAGATTGGCTCCTTTATTGAAACAAAACCCTGTCACACAAGAAAAGACCGAGAGAATAACCATTTCTGTTTTCATGCAAAACAGAAGAACGGTTTCTATTGCCTATATGGGCAGTTGAATACGCTCGAATGGTTATTGGACGGCAATCATGTATTGATGTGTGCATCGCGCGCATTGTTTATGTGATCACATTAACAGAGTTCAATTTTTGATGAATGCGGAGTGCGTATAACATGACCGATTTTGGGGGCCAAAAAGTGACGAAATCTAAAGTAACAACAACCAATAATGCTGCGAATATTGTATCGATGTATGGTCAGGCTTTGGCCCCAGAAAGTTACGATCCATCACCAGAAATGCACGCTGTCTGGACAAAAGTCTATGATCAATTGCGTGAAGAATTTGGCGAAGCCGTATTCCGTTCATGGCTAAAACCCATGAAATTACAGGCCTATTACCATGGCACACTCGAAGTCTCTGTGCCGACACGCTTCATGAAAGATTGGATTTCATCACATTATTCAGCGCGTATATTAGAAATGGCGACTATCGAACTCGCGGATGTCAAACGCCTTGAAATCGTGGTCGTGTCTTCACCCTCATCATTCGCCGAAGAGGATGCAGCAAAAGACGCCCAAAAATCAAAAGCAAACGTGAATGAACTTGCTGAAAAGCTTGATTTGTCCTCACCGCTTGACCCCCGTTTTACCTTTGAAACATTCGTTGTTGGCAAATCAAATGCACTCGCTCATGCGGCGGCGTGCCGCGTTGTCGAATGCAATGTACCGTTCAATCCATTATTCATTTATGGCGGCGTTGGTTTGGGGAAAACCCATTTGATGCACGCGATTGCGCATGAATTATCGGTCAAACAACCACAAAAAACCGTGATGTATTTATCGGCTGAAAAATTCATGTATCAATTCGTGAAATCAATTCGTGCGCAAGATACGATGACATTCAAAGATATCTTCCGTTCGGTGGATGTGTTGATGATTGATGATATTCAATTCATCGCCGGTAAAGATTCAACCCAAGAAGAATTCTTCCACACATTCAACGCGCTTGTTGACCAAAACAAACAAATTATTATTTCGTCTGATAAGGCACCTGCTGATTTGCAAGGCATTGATGAACGCCTTCGTTCACGTTTATCATGGGGTTTGGTGGCAGATATTCACCCCACAACATACGAATTACGTTTGGGTATTTTACAGGCGAAACGCGCACAATTAAATGCGGCTGTGCCTGACCAAGTACTTGAATTTTTGGCGTTAAAAGTTGTGTCAAACATTCGCGAACTCGAAGGTGCCTTAAACCGTATCGTGGCGCATGCTGATGTAACAAAATCTGAAGTGACCTTGGAATCAACCCAAGAAGTTCTTCAAGATTTGCTCCGTGCACATGATCGCCGTATTACGATTGATGAAATTCAGCGTCGCGTGGCGGAACATTATAACATTCGTTTGACAGATATGCATTCGGCGCGTCGTGCGCGTACTGTTGCCCGTCCGCGTCAGGTGGCGATGTTCTTATCGAAGCAATTGACTGCGCGGTCTTTGCCAGAAATCGGTCGTAAATTCGGTGGTCGTGACCACACAACCGTGATGCACGCCGTGCGCAAGGTGGAAGAATTGATGCTCGAAGACCCAAGCTTTGCGCAAGATATCGACGTTTTGCGTCGCGCGCTCACTGGTTGATCGGTTTCGAGCGAAAATAACCATAAAATTCCCTTTATCTTGGGGAAAAAACCCTGAAATCCCGTGGCGAAAGTCGCGGGATTTGCTATTGTTACCTATCTCAAAAACAAAGGAATCATATCCATGAAATTCTCCATCGACCGCGCGGCTTTATTACGGGCATTAAATCACGTTCAATCTGTGGTTGAACGCCGCAGCACGATCCCCATTTTGTCAAACGTATTGCTAAAGGCCGAAGATGGCATGTTGTCATTATCAACCACCGATATGGATGTTGAAATGTCAGAATCAATTGCGGCCGATGTATCAAAAGGCGGTTCTGTGACCGCGCCTGCTGTTACGCTTCACGACATCGTGCGCAAATTACCCGATTCATCAAAAGTACAAATTGAACTCGACGCATCTGGTAATTTTATCACCGTAAAGGCAGGTCGCTCTGATTTCCGTTTAAGCTGTTTGCCTGTGGCGGATTTCCCGCAATTTGCAATGGCGGGCGGCGCAAAATTCCCGACACAATTTTCAATTCCTGCTAATGATTTGCGCGCGTTAATTGACCGCACAAAATTTGCAATGTCGACCGAAGAAACGCGTTATTATTTGAACGGTATTTATGTTCACGCAACGGATAACGAAGGCGTTGCCGTGTTACGCGCGGTTGCAACTGATGGTCATCGTTTGGCACGTTTTGAGATGCCATTACCAGAAGGTGCGAGCGGTATGACAGGCGTCATTATTCCGCGTAAAACTATTTTGGAATTGCGCAAATTATTAGAGGAAGCGGCTGATACCATTCGTGTTTCGTTGTCTGAGAGCAAAATCAGCTTTGCCTTTGATCATATCGTGATTACATCGAAATTGATTGATGGTACATTCCCTGATTATCAACGCGTTATCCCTACGGGCAATGATAAAACCATCGAAGTTGACCCAAAAATATTTTCAAACGCAATTGACCGTGTATCAACCATTTCGGATGGGAAATCACGCGCGGTGAAAATCACATTGAACGGAAAAACATTGACCTTGTCAGCAAATTCACCTGAATCAGGTTCAGCCAAAGAAGATATAGAAGTGCGCTCGGACGCTGATCCAATCGAAATTGGTTTCAATGCGCGTTATTTAATGGATATCACATCACAGGTTGATGGCGAAGGTTGCCGTTTATCATTATCTGATCCATCGGCGCCGACCATTATTCAAGACACAAGCGATCCATCATCCTTGTATGTGTTGATGCCGCTTCGTGTGTAATGGCGTGGGGGTATTCATTTTCGTGAATGGCCCATCTGCGGACACTATCTTTAACGAATTTTCGCTCATATGACGCGGTGGATCTGCGCGATCTCCATGACCGTTTTGTTGTCTTAACGGGCGCTAATGGCGCTGGAAAAACCAATATTTTAGAGGCTGTATCACTCTTAACCGCAGGTAAGGGGCTTCGTAATGCGGGTTTATCTGACATTGCGAATATGAATGCACCATCTGGCGCGCCATGGGGTGTATCGGCGAATGTCACAACTATTTATGGCGAGATGTTGCTCGGCACAGGCGCGCATGGTGATACCGCGCGTCGTGATATTTTTATCCAAGGTGTCAAAGCAAAAAGCCAAACGGAACTGCAACAATATTTGCGATGCGTATGGCTCACGCCGCAAATGGATCGGTTATTTATTGATCCCACAACATCACGTCGCAAATTTCTAGATCGTTTAGTGTTCACCTATGATGAGGCGCATGCGGGGCGTATGCGTCGCTATGAAACAGCCCTCACGCAACGATCCAGATTGTTAAAAGACGGTGTGCGTAATGGCGCATGGCTCGATTCATTGGAATCGCAAATGGCGGAATCGGCATCGGCTATTGCAGCCTCACGCGTTGATTTTATTGGGAAATTACAGGTTGAAATCAATGCAGATGACGGCACACATTTCCCACGTGCACGGCTCGAATTAGATGGTGATGTCGAACGCGATATTCATCAAAAACCATCAGTACAGATCGAAGATGAATTAAAAGAAAGATGGAAATCATTACGTGATATGGATGCGGCGCAAGGCGGATCACAATTAGGCGTGCATCGCACCGATTTAAAAACATTTTTCGCCACAAAAAATATGGCGGCTGATGTGTCATCAACGGGGGAGCAAAAAATTTTATTAATCGGCATTATTTTATCTCATGCGCGGTTTTTAACATCTGTGCATAACGAACCACCCATCATTTTATTTGACGAGGTCGCGGCACATTTGGATGAACAACGCCGCGATGTTTTGTATCAAAAATTGGAACAATTGGGCACGCAAGTGTTCCTCACGGGTACCGATTTAATGCTGTTTGATGGTATTAAAAACGGGCAAAAATTCAGCGTCAAAACAGGCGGACAAATATCACTATAACCCATTGAATTTATTGTATAAATTCAATGTATAACTTTGCAAAAAACACTGGCATTTTTTACCAAAATCTTTATAGTCATTCCATCTCAACATTTAAACAAAAATAGAATGATTTATCATGAACGAAGCCACCGCTCTCGCAACCCAAGCCGCTGAAGATTACGGCGCGGATTCCATCAAAATTTTGCGCGGCCTTGATGCTGTGCGCAAACGTCCTGGTATGTATATTGGCGATACTGATGATGGTACTGGCTTGCATCACATGGTGTACGAAGTCGTCGATAACGCGATTGATGAATCATTGGCGGGTCATTGTGACCGTATTGATGTTGTGTTGAACAAAGACGGGTCTGTGACCGTTCGCGATAATGGTCGCGGTATTCCTGTTGATGTTCACCCCGAAGAAGGTGTATCCGCCGCCGAAGTCATCATGACAAAATTACATGCGGGCGGTAAGTTTGACCAAAATTCATACAAAGTATCTGGCGGTTTGCACGGTGTGGGTGTGTCAGTTGTAAACGCATTATCCGAATATCTTGATTTGCGCATTCATCGCCAAGGGTTCGAATGGTTTTTACGTTTCCGTCATGGTGAACCAGAGGGTACGATTCAGGCCGTAAAACCATATACAGGCCGTAATGGAACCGAAGTTACATTCCTTCCATCGCCCGCGACATTTACCAAGACAGATTTTGATTTCAATACATTGCAAGATCGTCTTCGTGAACTTGCATTTTTAAATTCGGGTGTAAATATTATTTTGCGTGATGATCGCGGTGATGAACCTGTTGAATCACGTTTATATTTCGAAGGCGGTATCGAGGCATTCGTATCCTACCTTGATCGTAACAAAACACCAATCTTCCGCCCTGCGGTAAGTGTCGTTTCTAAAGATAGTGCTATCGTCGTTGAAGCGGCAATGGAATGGACAGATTCATATCACGAAACCATGTTGTGCTTTACAAATAATATTCCGCAACGTGATGGCGGAACGCACCTTGCGGGTTTTCGTGCGGCAATGACGCGTTTGATCACAAAATACGCTAATGAAAATGGCCTGAATAAAAAGAATAAAGATTTAGATTTATCAGGCGAAGATATGCGCGAGGGTTTGACCTGTGTCTTATCGGTCAAAGTTCCTGATCCAAAATTCTCATCACAAACCAAAGATAAATTAGTATCATCTGAGGTGCGCCCCGCGGTGGAACAAGCGATTGCCGAAGGTTTGGGTACATGGCTTGAGGAACATCCAACCGAAGCCAAAAAAATCATTCAAAAAATTATTGATGCGGCATCGGCACGCGAAGCGGCGCGGCGCGCACGGGAATTATCACGTCGCAAAGGCGTGATGGATATTTCAAACCTGCCTGGAAAACTGGCGGATTGTCAGGAACGCGATCCTGCCTTGTCTGAATTATTCATCGTGGAAGGGGATTCGGCGGGCGGTTCGGCAAAACAAGCCCGGTCACGTAAATCACAGGCGATTTTGCCACTTCGTGGTAAAATTTTAAATGTCGAACGTGCACGCCTTGATAAAATTTTGGGCTCACAAGAATTGGGCACACTCATCACTGCTTTGGGCACGGGTATTCATGATGAATTTAACGTTGATAAAATTCGTTATCACAAAATCATTATCATGACCGATGCGGACGTGGATGGATCGCATATTCGTACATTATTGCTCACATTCTTTTACCGTTATATGCCCGCTGTAATTGAACGCGGATATTTATATATCGCCCAACCACCGTTATATAAAGTTAAACGCGGTAATGCGGCCGAAATCTATGTGAAAGATGACAATGCGCTTGATGCGTATTTATTAGAACAAGCCGCAGGCGAAATGGTGTGCACAAATGGTACGGGCAATGTATGGAATGCAACCGATTTCTTGGCGCAATTAAATCAGGCACGTCAGGTACGCCACAATTTATTGGTCATCAACCAACGCCTTCAAAATAAAATGTTGGTGGAACAGGCGGCGCTCGCGGGTGTTTTCAATCCAGATTTGGTTCAAAAAGAAACTGAGGCCAACGCTGTTGCCACAAAATTTGGTGAACGTTTAAATAGAATTGCCATTCGTAATCAAAAAACATGGAATGTTGAATTTAAATCTGACCAAGGGTTCTTGGTATCGCGCACACTGCGCGGTGTGACCGAAAAAATTCGTATCTCGCTCGATGTGATTCGTTCATCGGAATCGGTGCGTTTATCGGCATCACAAAAATGGCTCAATGATATTTTTGCTGAAACGGGTAAATTAGTCGTCAAGGGCAAGGATACAATCTCGTACGAGGGCCCTATTTCATTATACGAAACCGTGATGGAATATGCACGCAAAGGCATTCAAATTCAACGATACAAAGGTTTGGGGGAAATGAACCCTGAACAATTGTGGGAAACAACTTTGAATCCTGAAATTCGTTCCTTGCTTCAGGTCAAAGTGGATGATGCGATTGAGGCAAATGATATTTTCTCAACTCTCATGGGTGATATTGTCGAACCGCGCCGCGAATTTATTCAATCCAATGCTCTCAAAGTTTCCAATTTGGATGTGTAATGGAATCGCTTTTATCCCGTTTATCGGCCGAGGTTGGCAACGCCTTTGCATCATGTGAATTTGATGCGGGTGCAGGGCGCGTGCAATTTTCTGACCGTCCTGATTTGGCACAATTTCAATGCAATGGCGCGATGGCTCTCGCTAAACAAACCAAACAAAATCCACGAGCGGTTGCAGAAAAAGTTGTTGCTATTCTGGTACAAAATCCCATTTTTGAAAAAGTGGAGATTGCGGGCGCTGGATTTATTAACCTCACCATTACCGATAAATTTTTAAATTCGTTCCTGGTTGGGATTCAACAAAATCCCGAAGGGTCTATTCCAATACTATCCAATGGCGACATTGTTGTGCTTGATTACGGCGGGCCAAATATCGCCAAACCCATGCATGTGGGGCATGTACGCACGGCCATGATTGGTGATTCATTACGTCGTTTATTGGATGTGGTTGGGTTCCGCGCTCTGGGTGATATTCACATGGGCGATTGGGGCACGCATTTGGGATTATTATTCGCCGATTATGAACGTGATGGCAAAGTTGATTGGGTTTTAAATTTAGATTTAGAAGATGCAGATGAAGTCGCCACATTATTCGAAGATATGGGTGAACGTTATCCGCGCGCATCTGTCGCGGCAAAAGAGGATGAAGCGTTAAAAGCGCGAGCACTCGAAGTCACATTAAAAATGCAAAATCAAGAAAGCCCTTATATCGATTTATGGCGCGTTATTCGCGCGGCATCTGTGATCGGGATGAAAAAAAATTATGATGCGCTCGATGTGCATTTTGATTTGTGGAAGGGTGAGGCCGATGTGCACCCCATCATCGCGCCGATGGTTAATGATTTGACCGCCAAAGGGTTTGCGGTAAGTGATGATGGCGCGCGCGTTATCCCCATCGCCCGCGAAGATGATACCAAAGATTTTCCGCCATTAATTTTATACAAGCGCGATGGCGCAGTGATGTATGGAACAACAGACTTAGCAACGATTGTTGAGCGTATGGAATTATATAATCCATCACGTATTATTTATGTGGTGGATCAACGTCAATCATTGCATTTTGAACAATTATTCCGCGCGGCGCGTAAAACGGGCATCGCACCCGATAATGTTGAATTAACCCATGCAGGTTTTGGCACGATGAATGGTACGGATGGCAAGCCATTTAAAACGCGTGCGGGCGGCGTGATGCGTCTTGATGATTTGATTGGTATGGCGATTGAAAAAGCACAATCGCGCATGGCTGAAAATAATGTTGGCGCTAATATGGATGCTGATGAAATTAATGACATCGCGCATAAAATTGCCATCGCTGCCATAAAATTTGCTGATTTACAAAATAATCGCGTGGCGGATTATGTGTTTGATTTGGATCGTTTAACAAATTTTGAAGGTAAAACAGGCCCGTATTTATTATATCAAACCGTGCGTATCAAATCATTGATTGCAAAAGCGGGTGGTGTACCGATTGATGCCAAAATAAATGTGAACGATACAGATCGTGATCTGGCGTTAATGGTTACAAAATTACCCGAAGTGATAGCAGGTGCAGTGCGCGGATATGCACCACATATTTTGTGTGATCATATTTATCAATTGGCACAATCATTTTCGGCGTTTTATGCACGCAATCATATTGTGTCGGAAACAAATATTGAACGTCGTAATAGCTGGCTTGCGCTTTGTCATGTTGTCGCAACGCAAATGGAAATTGTACTGAATATTTTGGGAATTCGCGTTCCGACAAAAATGTAATTGGGATGGTTAACGATTATTCCGCGCTCTCTTTATCGCCCTCGGATTTGAAAATGCTTTCGCGTGATTTGCGTGCAGCTTCTTCCAAAATATTACGCGTTTCGGAATCGAGTTCCACATAACCTTGGTCTGTATTGACTTTATCGGTTGGAATGGCGGTTGCGGTTTCTTTCACTGGAATAACCTCTTCTGTTTGGAAAATGGCAGCGCGTGATTCTGTCGCGGCATCTTCTAAAATTACTTTTGTTTCTTTATCGAGCGGTGCATATCCACGATCTTCATAGAATTGTGGATCTTTTATAGGTGTTTCGGCAAATGTTGCCGCACGTGGTGCAGGAGCAGAAGGTGCAACAGGAACTGCATCAAGTGAATGATATTGTGAATATAAATGCACTAACGAATGGATACCGGAATCAATTCCAAAATGCCCTTGTTTTACTGAGTTTGTGAAACCAGTGTTTAATGCGTTGAGGTCGGCCGAAGTGGGCGGCGCGACATCTGCTTTTTGTGCTGTCCAATCTTTTTTCACCAATGCATCGCGTAATTTTGTGATAGATGGAATATGTTTGATCAAAGTTTCATCAGGTACAGATAATGGAACATAGCGTGTCACACGCATAGCTTTGGCAAAACCAGGATTCGAATAAAACACTTTAACGTCGACAACGCGGTCAGAAAACGCGACATGCGCTTCGCCTTCTTTTTGTGCACGAATAGCATCATAGTTACCACGACCGCGCAATTGAACACCAGCCTGAAAGTTGTCATGGTACGATTTAGATAATGAACCCGCCTCGGTTTGAAAACCCGATACCTCGGTTACGAAGGTAGTACCTA
>JBIICJ010000094.1:0-4534 GCA_044238965.1 Micavibrio sp.
GTTGGATCTTCGAGCTTACCAAAAATTTTAATGTTACAGTTCGCGGCGATTGAACGTGCTTCTTCTTTCACACGTTTTTCGAGCGCAGGTAAATCTTGCGCCGCAAACAACATGGAGAATCCAAGTGAACGTGCCTGTGCCGCCATAACCGCCATACCTTGGGCTGCGTAATAACCAACCTCGTCAAAGATAGTGATAAACGGGGTTTGTGAATGGGTGGGTTTATTTTCAATGACGGTTGCGCTCTCACCTTCAACGGTTGCACCCAATGTTGAACCCATCATCCCTTTTAATGTTGCGGCCACAATTTTACCAAGGTTGGCCGTTTCATCGGCAGATTTTTCAAGTGCAGGAATCAAAACGATCAAAACGCGGCGATTCAAAACGACATCAATCATATCAACATCGGCCGCTTGGCTATCAAAAATATAACCGTAATCATCGGCCAAAGATTGCAATGACCGTGTAAATTGCATCGATAGGTAACCGTGCTGGGTTTTCGCAGTGGTGGTATCAATCATGGGTTGATCAGGTGACATTGGTTTGTCTTTCCCATCATCATCAAATGCCGCATCAACGTAACCAGGCAATGTTTCCAAATAACCTTTCAAACCACGGCGGATCATTTCAGGTAATGATTCATCGCGCGATAATTTGACGCAGGCCTCAAGCGTCAAAGAATGACGAATGGTGCCGACAGACATAGGGTAATCTTGGTTGTCCCGTTTCCAACACAAGGCAGGCATTAGCGCACCAAGTAATGACACCGCACGCTCTTTCCACATCGCGTTGTCACCGCCTGCCTCTGGCATCAACGATACCATCATTTGCGTGAGGTATGATGCGGAACCAGATGAAAATGGGTTCATACTGTTTGATGGGGCTTTGGTATTTGAGTTACCGGTCATATAATTTAAAACCAATAAATCATCATCGCGGCCAAAACGACGCACAAGAGATGATAATGATGACCATAAATCTGTATCTGCTTTACCATCAATGTAAACGAAACCTGATGCCCATGTCATGGCATTGGTTGACATTGATTTTAATCCTTCGGTTTTACCTGAACCTGTTGTTCCCAGATAAAGAAGGTGTGTTCGTGCATCGCCATTATTAAACCAAATTTCTTCGCGGTAAGGATGTGAATTTCCCAAATACATGATACCAGAAGGTTTACCGTCTTTGCTATTTGGATCTTTGTGCTTAGAGCCCATGGGTAGTTTGAATGGTAATTTGCGTGAACGTGTCATCAACCACCAAAAATACAATAAACCAATAACAAAAATTACATCAGCAAATAATAAAAAAGGCGGATAAAAGTGGAAACTAGTTGCTAGAAACAAAAACATAACAAACGAATTATCCGCTTGCATAAAAAAGTCACCAATACGCACATAAACAGGTCGCCCATCCCGCAGGATTTGCGTGTGCATGTATTGATACTTCATATCTAATGCCATAGCGCCCTACCTGTTCTTACGTTTTCTTATCCTGTTTATTCTTTTTTATTTTATTGTAATGAGTTTAAAAAATCATCAGCAGATTGTCCTGTGCCACTTTGTGTTGGTGCAGGCGCAGGTACTGTTAAGCTTTCTGAATTTTGTGTTGTGGGCGTTTGTCTTTGATCGGCCGATGGTGCAAACCAAATGATCGCCATAAAAATGATAAATAGAATGATGAGTGTTTTTGTTAAGCCCCAGAATGCTTTTCCTAAAGCTGATGTAAAATTTCCTATATGTGTTGAGGGAATAAGTGCGGGCGGTGGGTATGTGCCTGCTAATGGTGCGTGCATTTGACCGCTGGCGCGTTCCATGGCGCGTGAAATAGCAAATAATGCTCGTACAGCCTTGTCGTGTGTATCATAGGTTGCGATATCTTGTACATCCTGTTTGGCTGTTTTTAAAATTAATGTTGTTTCACCGCCATTGGTTTCGCGCAATTCAATGGCTGATGATTTTGCAACGGATAAATCAAATTGCCATACCACAGGTTTTTGTGCATCCGTTAATGACAGTACCAAACGACCATCAACAACCTTTGCAGTTGATGTTAAAATTGGTTGTGATGTGGGAAATGATAAAACTGAGGCCATAGTTATTTACTTCCTTTCACTTTTTTAACGCCCGCTTTTTTACTTTTGCTGTAATCAAGCGGTGGAATTGGGCGTGCGTTATCCGATAAAATATAATTTGATAAATTGAGAACAGCATCATCAACTTTGGGGCGAGGGATGGGGCGTGATGTTAATTTTTCAGCCTTAAAATGAGCCATAGCACCTAAGGCTTCGACGTGAAACGCCTGACGACCTAAATTGTTTAAGGGATACCACAAGTGGCGATTATATCCACGCATCCATACAAAGGTTGCTGGTGCCAAAACCCCACCTTGTTCACGTGCGGTTTGTAGACCGCGTAACAATGCCGTATGTTCATAAGCATGCTGATTACATTTTGATAATAAAGGCCCAGACATTGATCGGTTATCTAAAACTGATCGTGCCTCTCGCAATAATTTAGAATTAATTTTTAATCCGCCTTTGGCTGTCCAACATTTAGATAATTCGCCTAACATCTGATCTGATGCTTCACGTTTTCGAACGGCTTTTAAACAAAAAGCAGCTAATAGAATTTGTTTGTATGGTTCTAAATGTTGATATCCACGCCATGGCGGGCCGAGTTGTTTGGTAAAAGCGCGTGCGGCCACATCAGCATCAATTTTTCCGTCTGGTACTGGAACTTCGTTATATGCAATCCATTCTTCGGGAGATAAAGCTTCAGCAAATAATGGTAATTCAGCAGGCACAGGTTCGCCAGGTGCGCGCGGTGGTTGATTGTTTGGATTAAAATGAACAAAAGGTGATATGTACGGGAAATTTTGTGATTGATACGCTAACAGAGAATTAATGTCATATCGTTTGCGGTAAACAGATTTTGGACCACGAAATAAAACGTAAAATCCTATCAAGAATAATATCGCCGAGAAAATATAACGAAATGGTTGCATTGCTAATGATGCAATTTGCGCCATCGATTCATTTGACAACGCTTCCTTCGGGGCCTGTTTCGCAAATTCAAACCACGGCTTGAATAACAGTTGTGCCTCGCCTTTGTAAGGAACAGCAAATGTTTCATCGTCAATAAATAATGACATTAACCACATCTCACCAACGCGCATCCATCGCACTGCGTTTTTGATGTTATATTCCTGAAAATGCCACAACAGCCATAAAACGCCGACTAGGCAAACGCCAATAACGGCCCACCCGAGTGATACATCGCTGGTTGCTGGTTTTTCAGCCACAATAAAATCCTAAGTCAGAAAAAATGTTTTAAAAAAGATTCGGTGATAATAGCATAAAATAAACGTGTGACATAATGCGAAATTGTCAAAAATGATGGTGTAAATAAAGGGGGGAAAATAAAAATGGTGCCGGCAGAGAGGATTGAACTCCCGACCTTCGGTTTACAAAACCGCTGCACTACCGCTGTGCTATGCCGGCAAAAACTTAAGAACCTAAGTTGGAGTTTTAGATAAACGGTTCGGGCCCATCTGTCCAGAGATTTCCGTGTAAAATGACCGTCTTTTTTATTTCCATAAATAAAGTGATCTAATCAGATAAGCTTGCCATCTTTTTATGCTCGGGGTTTGGGGCTTCTTGCGGGTGAGGTTTCTTCAAATGGTAAGATTCTCATTCTAAACCCAATCAGGCATTGAGTATAAATAAAATTCCAGCAATTTTAATAAATACCATCTAAATTTGATGATGGATTTTGTGGTTGTGGTGCCTGTGGCACTTCTTGCGGCAATTCTTGTGGTACAATATCGGGCTCTGATGATGGGACATTATTTTGTTTTGTATTTTCATTAGATTGTGGTTGAGATTCTTGTGTTTGTGATGGCACATCAGGTGAAAAAATTATTTCATCATCCGAAGCTGTTCCAGTCTCTGGTGTTGCTTTCTCGGGCTGCAATATTTCATCAATACTTGGCTCATCTGATTTTTGTTCATTTGTGATAGATGGCGCCGCTTCATCCGCTTTTGTTTCAGAAGATGTATTCAAATCTGAATTTGTTTCATTTGGTTTTATAGCCGCATCAGTCGCAGATTTTTCGTCCGCGTCTGTGGCATTTTGATCTTTATTTTCAGGCGTTTCTTGGTTTTCCTGTTCTACCACTTGCTGTTCAGGCGGCGGCAATGGTTCGGGGTCACGCCCCAGACAATCCAAAACCCATACATCATAAATAGGATGATCCATTGCCGATATGGCGGGCGATGATGAAAACATCCACCCACTAAAAATCCATGATGATTTTGATTTATCATCTTTGATTTCTGTTTGTACAGAACCAGATTCATCGGCTTGATAAATTTGTAAAAAAGCGGCGGCTTCGTTTTTTTCTATTGGTGGCGGTTTGCGGCATGCCTGCACCTTAATAAAAATATCACCAAAGCGAATGGTTGATCCGACTTTGGCTTCGAAATTCATCGTGCGCGCTGTAATTTTATCCAATGACCGCAATTTTATAATAG
>JBIICJ010000161.1:0-4350 GCA_044238965.1 Micavibrio sp.
GTACCAGTAACAAAGCTAGATCCGTTCCAAACTCTGGCTTGTGCTACAACAAAAGCTGACCCATTCCAAACCCTAGCCGAGCTGATCACGGTGATTGTTAGGGTACCAGTGTTGGTCGAGCCAGTTACGTTAGTAGCCCTAATAACAAAGTTAAACGTGCCAGGTGTGGTGGGCGTGCCAGTAATCGCACCCGTTGAGGTATTTAAACTAAGCCCGTTAGGTATAGTGCCTGAGAATAGCGAGTAGCTAGCTGTTTCGCTGGCAGATACGCCATCAGAATAGGCTATGCCTACCCTAGCTGAGGAGTTTACGGAAGCATCTGAGAATACAGGAGATCTAGGGTTTACGGTTATTGTAGCGCTTGAGTCAGTACTACCCTCAGCGGATCCATATGCCCTAAAAGTAAAGCTTACTGATTCAACAGTGTTAGGCGTTCCAGTTATTGTTCCGTTGCTGTTGAAAGTCAACCCAAACGGTACTCGTGTTCCGCTGATCAAGCCATAGCTTCCAGTGTTGCTTGCAACTACCTGCCCGTAGTAGCCGTCGCCTCTTATTACTGAAGAAGGAATGCTAATAGATTGCCAAACTGGGTTGTAATCGTAATCAGGTAAACCAAAGGCAATAGAGTGATCAGCAGAACCTAGGTTTCCAGTAGGGTCGTTAGCTGAAGCGCTTCCTGAAACCGTCCCACCTGTGCCAGCACCATTGTGGGTTACAGTAAAGTTTCCAGTTCCAATGACCTTGGTTTGTAATCCAGTAGGTCTGAAGTCATAAGACCAGGGAATATTTGTTCCAAAACTGTAACTCGTTGAAGTTATTGACCCTCCACCGCTAACAATAAAGTTTACGCTCGCGGTTCTAGTGGGATCTGTTCCGTAGCTTGGTTGGCTCGCGGTTTCTCTAGCTTGAAGTTGCCAAGAAATAATAGAGCTATTGCCTGAAGGTGTATTTCCAGTTATTAAGAGCTCAAGAATAATTAGCGGTCTACCGCTAAAGTTTTGCGCCATGTGCTATACCCCCTTAGTAGGAGATCCAGACATCGCCTACACCAAATCCGCCTGCAGGCGCTGTTGGTGTGGTTGTCTGTACAATGACACGCTTACCGCCAATAAAGGTAGTAGAGGCAGTGGGGGCAAACTTAGCGGTAGTAACCTGCGCATCGCCAATCTTAGCGGTAGTAACCTGCGCATCACCGATCTTGGCGGTAGTAACACTGCCATCTGGGATCGGTAGGTATGGCAAAGTTGCCCAAGCAGTAGTGCCGTCACCTGCCTTCATTAGACGGGTGTTGGTCTCAAAGCCGATCTCGCCAGCAGCAAGGACAGGGTTAACGCTAGTCCAGTTAGCAGAAGTGTCTCTGCGAAGTTGGATCTGATTTACTCTAGGCATTAAATGCTCCTGTTAATTGTGTGATCTAGGCTTCATTATACCGTAGATCAGCGCGAGTTACTCAGGCTTTGGGTACTTAGCCTTCACTGCTTGGCAAGCTGCGATGTAAGCGTCAACCTGCGCCTTGTCACCCTTAGCAATACCGTCTAGGTAGTCAGTGATCGCTGGGTACTCTGGAGCACGAAGACGCTGATACTCAAGTGCATCGTAAGCAGCTTGTAGCCTTGCTGCTTCTGCTAGGCACTCTTCCTCAGTTGGCTGAGTCTGCTCTTCATCTAGCCAGTCAAGGCCAGTGTAGTCTTCACCAGACAAGCTCCACTGAGCGCCAGGCTTTAGAGACTGTAGGGCCTCTGGTATTCCGAATGTTCTGTTCATTATTTTCCTTACTGTGCGATTTCCATTAGGGTAATTCTTGAATGTGCTCCACCTTGCTGAACTACTGAACCACCTGAAGCTGTAATTTCATTTCTAAACTGAGTTGAAAAGGTTACTGGAGACAATGAATTTGGCGTATGAGTCCACATAAGGCTCCAAGAGTGATAACCTTCTTGGCTATTTGCAGTGTACCCTATAAGAGAAACTGCCTCAACGTTTGCCCCTCGCATTAGCCTAAGCCTAATTCCATTATCTGGATGGGCAAGTGATTTATAAACACCATTTTGAGCAACAAAAACCAATATTGTGCTGTTTATTAGCTTTGGGGTAATTGTCGCAGTCAATCCAGTGTTAACAAAAGTGGCAGTTGTGTTTGTTACTGGAGTCTCGGTAGAACCTGTAACTACCTGTAACACAGCATTGTATGGCTGACCTAGGGTGTTTTCCCATTTGTCAAATCTCATTGTTGATGTCATTGCGCTATCTCCATAAGGGTGATTGAGGATGCTGTTCTTGTCCTACCATCAGCATCGCTATCCCCGTAAGACCTATTAATAAACAGGGCTGCTGCCGTGTCAGTTCTACCTTGAACGGCATAGGTAATTGCGGATGTGGTAGCTGGAGAGTCTAAGAATACACCAGAAGCCTGCTCTTGGGTAAACGCAGCATTAGAGATAAGACCGCCGAAAGTTGCTCTTGTTCTTGAGCCACCAAGGTCTCCAATGTAAATAGGAGTCGTTCCCCTAACCAATCTCAATTGAATGTTAGTAACCAAAGAAACATCGGCGTGCCCTTTTACGTCAAAAATAACAAGAATCCTACTAGAGGCTGAGCTTGGTGTAATTGTTGCAGTTAAGCCCGTAAGGTTTGTGTACGTAGAAGTAGACAGAGCAAGCGTATCTGTTTTTGCTGTAGATACAACCTGCACAACATGGCCTGGAGCGTAAGTAGAGCCAGTTCCGCCAGCGTTGGTTATGGTGTTTACTCTTAGTTGGCTCATGATGCTATCTCCATAAGGGTAATCGAGGAGGTCGCACTATAGCTTCCACCGCTAGTCCTGTTGACCCATAAGGTTCCAGAGCTGGTAGCAAATTGAACCTTGTATGTATTGGAACTTGTAGACGCTGGACTATCAAAGAAGTTAAAAGATAGGAAATCTGGATTACTATCTCCATTTTGAGCTAGAACACCAGTCCAAGTGCCAACAGTTGCACCGCTGGCACCAACCATAAGGTCAGTTGAATTTCTAACAAGCTGAAACTTGTTTGCCCCAGCAAGACTGTGAGCCGCTAGTGTAACAAGAACTAAGATTCTAGAGCTTGTTGATTTCGGGGTTATGCTAATTGAAAAACCAGAAATGTCTACAAAACTTGAAGATGTTGTGCTTGAAGAAGTTAGTAGGGTAGTACTAGCTACCTGAATAACATGCCCTGGAGCGTACAAGGTGTGACCAGTTGGAACGGTAATGACATTGTTGTTGACTGGCAAGCCTCTAAGCTGACCTACAGTTAGTTCACTCATACAATGCTCCAAGAAGATCCGCTGGCAATGGTCACAGTAATTCCGCTAGCAATAGTTATTGGGCCAGCGCTAACACCATTATAGCCTGCGTTGATGTTGTAGTTCTCAGTAATAGTGTTCTCGTTGATCTGGATCGCAAATGTATCTGGCACGGCAACAGCGCCAACGGAGTCCCATGCTGTACCGTTCCAAACCCATGATCTACCTAGGTAGGTGTAGGTCTGCCCAGTAGTAGGGCTATTGGGGAAATCAATAGGCATTAGTTGGCCTCCTCTGCTTCGTTACCCTCAGCAACCCAAGCAAGGTAAGCCTGGTAATCACTGTTAGCTGGGTCGGTAGGGATCAGCCACTCCACGTCGTTGTTTTCAACTTTTACAATTTGCTCAACTACATTGGACATAATTTCAACTTTTCTTATTTTGTAAATCATTATAACTCCGCTGAAAACTGTAGAGAGCCGCCGCCAACATTAACGCTGGGGGTTGAATAAAATCTACCTGTAACAATACCGCTAAAGCCACCAATTAAAAAGCGACCACCGTTATTTGTGGCACCCTGCAAAGCAACCATTGCTGCTGAGCTAGCTATTGGGTCTGAGGTATACTGGTCGCTGACAATAATTTGCCCAGAGATACTGGCTGATATTGTTGTACGCATAGGGACTGGTAAAGAGAAACCCATAAGGATTTCACTTCCGCTATAGCCCGCTCCGCTTAAACTGCAACCAATTCCACCTTGGTACCTTTGGTAATACCTTTGACACGCAGCTAGCTCAGCAGCAATGCTCGGAGCGTTACGCTTAAATGGTGTGGCCACTGTGCCTGACTCTAGTTGAACACCAGTAATTTCGTACCAATCATTGGCACCTGCTGTACCAGTGAACTGAGACCAAAATTGAACACCAAACTGGGTAGTGCTAGACGGAGCAGTAATTGTCGTTGTGTACCTCTGCCACGAAGTTGTCAGGGTAGCCGTCGAGTCAGTATTGACCTGTCCAGTAAACCCCGTGTTGTTTAGGTTCTGGTCTGTACCTGTCCCTGTGGCAAGACGGAAGTTCAGCACGCT
>JBIICJ010000130.1:0-4271 GCA_044238965.1 Micavibrio sp.
CCAGCGTAGCCAGTCCTTGTGATTTGTATACAGGACCAGTGTAATGATTGTTTTCAAAATCATCTTCAATCTGAGCCATATCTACATACATCACTCCGTCTCTTACAAAAGCCCCTTGTCTGAGTGTAACTCCCTTCACTGGTACAGCCTGCTCAATAGCAAGTCCTTTGTACTCTTTTAAGTTTTTAAGATCTACACTTTTCAGGTAGTTCTGCATCATGTATAACGGTAGGTCGTTGTGGAAAGCAGCTACAAACTTCTCTGCAGTTGCAAACGCTCTGGTATAGTTACGGGCCTGTATCTTTCTTAACAGGAATGCATTTACCTCTACATCTCCTCTGAGCTTCATCAGTGGCTTTAAGATAGCCAGCTGGAACTTTTGTACCAGGAATGAACTAATTGGAGAATCTGTCAGGATATTATTGATAGTACTTTTCGGTACTGCATCTACATACTCCAGTCCTTCAATCTTATCCAAACGCTCAGTGGCAGCAAACAGACTCTTAGAAGGAGCTGTATCTACGTTCACGGTAAGCTTGATATTAGTCAACTGCTTAGTAAGTTCTTCCAGTTCTATAAAGTGCAGGAGTCCGGCAATCGCGTCATCACTGTCCCTGTCTTTAGACTTGATTACTTTTTGTAAAGATGCTACATCGTACGTACGGTTTTTGTTATAGTCTTCTATAGCACCATACAACAATTCATTATTCAGGTTGCCCTTTTTAGTCAAGGCACCCATCTGATATTTGATATAGAAGTCCTTCTTGACGTTAAACTTCCTCAGACCTTTTTCTGAATCCACCGGACTTGAAGGATTAGCCGCATTATAAAACGGGCTTTCCACCTTGTAGATTTCTTTAATGTAGTCAACCACTAAAGGCTGTGATACAAAATAAGCAGCGGTCTTAAAGTCTACACCAGTTTCGAGTAAGAATAACAGCACCGGTCCGGCAACGTTGTTACCGTTGATGTTAAAGATCCAGGCATCTTTTTCAATATCCACCCATCCGTTCATGAGCTGACCAATCAGGTCACTCACCTTATCCATGGTAACAGTATTGATATCTGATAAAGAGATGTACTCCTTACCTGATTCTGTCATGGTATTATGGTCCATGCGAATATTGATCGGACGGATCTGTGGTTCTTTTTCAAAGTTGATCTGTCCATCTTCTCTCTTATAATGAGTGTATGACTTCTCAAGGCGTGCACCAACTCTTTTAAAAATAGAAGAGTAGGCGTTATCTACCGCACCAATACCTAAAGTCTTTTTACCTACGTTATTACTTTCGTGTTTATATAAGTTATACCTTGGCTCTAGCACACGTGTTGGGGAAATTACTTGTTTCCCCTTACCACTGCGTTTCTCACCGGTCTTTACTGCCAGCGGATCATAGCCCTGGATGTTTTCACCAGCCAGTTCATCTGCCACACCTTTTACCAGGTCAGTATCGTTTGGACGGATAAGGGCATCAAAGTTATCTGGGTGCTCCAGAATCTCACGGATCTTTTCAATGATCTTGTTTTCTGTACCCTTAGTGTTATTGGCGCTGATGAATGAAGGCACACCGTCTTTAGCCGTCTTGATGTTCGGTTGGAATATAGTGAGCTTATCAATATCAAAGTCAGATCCACTCTTGGCAACAATCTCAGCAGGTGGTATGATAATAGATCCGGCTTCTTCAGGCAGGAATTCATACACTTCCATAAACTCCATAGAGTTTAATCCCTGTACCGGAATACGTACCCCCACCATCGTAATCATCTTACGGTGATCGCTTTTATCCAACCACTGATCGTCTTTGATCATTTCATTAAGACGCTCTCTGGTTCCAATCTTTTCACCGTCATTATGCTTCAAGTTTAGCAGTTTGTAGTAATCCCCTTTCATAGAGATTTTCACCTTCATAGCCGTAGTAGGGTTTCTTACTTCTGTAACTTTTGGTTTCTTACCATCAATTTTATCTTTAAGATATTCTTTTTCTAAACTGTATGCATTTCTTTGACTTGTAGCATAATATTTAACATCATCACTTTTATCTTGTAGTTTTTTATAAGCACTTTCAAGTTGGCTTTTACTAAAACCAGAATACTTGTTGTCAAAATTTATAATCCCTGGACGATACGTAGGCAGATCATTTGTGCCATACTTTACAGCATCTTCTTCGGTAGCTTTTACAAAACCTGGCCTTTCAAAACCAGCACCAGATACTTGTACTAACTGCTCACCGTTCATCTTTTGTTTTACCAGACGCTTCACTACAATGTTGTTAAGCATCTTCTCGATCATCTCTGCATTTAGTGAGAAGCTCAGGTCAGTAAAAGTACCGTTCTGGATACCTTCACGTACGTAGTCGATGTCATGCTCTGGTAATTCTAGACGCTCCATTTCACGTACCACAAACTCCATCAGGTTCTTTACACTTCCACTTAATTCACCAGAAGCATTTTCTGTCCAGCCTACTTCCTTTAAAAGTTCTTTTTTCTTATTCTCCTGCAGGGTGTCTAATAAACCCTCAAAATCTTTTACCAAGCCTTCAAAACCTGCCAATGCCATTCCTTGCTTGAAGGTGTCATTGATAATAAGCTTACGAAGCTGGGTAGAAAAGATAGTCTTGTTCTTCCAGGTAGATTGAATATCCACCTGATCTTTTAAATACTGAATGAATACATCATTCGGTGTATAGGTAGCATCTCCCTCATTCCAAGGTTTGATGTTTCTGTTTGTATAGTCATCGTTCTCGTATAAAGAATCCGGTGTACCATTAGCGGTCAGGGTAGCCATCTTAGATCCTGATTCAAACAGGGCGTAGTCTACTCCTTGCTTGGTCAGGTTATCATGAAGGGTTTCCATGTTGGTTCCTTTTACCAGGCTCGGTACCAGTGGTACTAAAGAGAACTTATGGAATGCTTGCACATGCAGCTTATCTGTTTTTACAGGTCCTGCATACTGGAACTTCTTGGTAGGGAAAAACTCACTGATCTCTGAAGGATCTATCTGTTCTCCGGCTACCACTTTATTGTAAAGCTCGTTTTGTTTATCTGACCAGGCTCCCTCTAACAAAGAAAGTTTTCTGTAAGAGTCAAAGGTGATCCACCCTTGTGCATCTCCTTCAGTCATCTTCTTGTATGGCTTTAGAATGCTGGCTGCTTTCTCTGCACCATATTTACCGGTAAGTGCCTCTAGATATTCATTGTAGTATACAGAAGAAACGTTGTTGTCTTTAAACACCACGCTTCTAAGCACACCATCAAAGCTTCTTTGGTTAGCTCCAATCTTACGGGCATATGCGCCACCCAGGTTATCAATAAACTGGTTTACCGCTTCATCGCTGGCAAAGATTCTACCTGTAGAACCGATTGCAGCATTACGCTTGTGGAACTCTTCTTTATCATGGTTATACATGGCCAGGTCTCCGTATAGTACAGAGATGGTTTCCATGTTATGTATCAAGGCGTTTACAGTGAAAGCTTTGATAGCTACATCACGAAGCATTGCCTGCTGATCATCACCCACCGCTATTCCCAAATCCTTACGGATGTAAGAAGCAATATCACTCTTGCCATCTCTTGAGCTATGTAACAGTTCGTCAGAGATGAAAGGCATCTCATTAAACAGGTTGGTGTTTTCAGTAACCAGTTTGTTTAAATAGCTTTGGATATCTGCAGTGATCTTTTGCTTGATCTCAGGTGTACTGATTGGAGACAGTGAATCATCTGCACTTACCATACCCTTCAGTTCAGTCTTGGTAGCATCACTTAAGATGTCATCAAACATCATGAACTCTTTACCACGCTCGTTAAAGCCTGGAATGTTGGCACCCACACCCTGGTTTACCATAGCGATACGCTCCATTTCAGCAGCGATCTTTGGTAACATCAGGTCTACTGTATACGTTAAACCACGGGTCTTGTCTGCAAAATGACCAGGACTGATATATAAATGACGGGTCTTGTCTGTGTTAAACGGACTATTAATCTTGGAAACAGACACTCCATAAGCTGTAGACTTAGAAGCATGTCTTGGAAGTTCCATCACACCTTGAGATAACATGGTGTGCAGGTCCAGTATAAACTTAGATACCGGATCCAGGTTGGTAGTTTTAATACCAGCTTCTACTGACTGACCACCTGCAATTCTTTCCTGTACACTTTTAATACCATCCAGGTTTACAATGTCAAGGGTTACCATACCACTGGCATAGTTAGTATCTGTCTTTATACGCTGGTTGATATTTTTCTGATCTACCATCTTGCCGCTCGGAATACTG
>JBIICJ010000003.1:0-56680 GCA_044238965.1 Micavibrio sp.
CGCGACTAATCCTGCAACGCCCGATGAAATGTGAACAACTGTTCCGCCTGCAAAATCTAATCCTTTGCCGAAACCAAGAACGCCTGTGTAATCAGCCAAACCAACACCGCCGATAAATCCACCTGTGCCCCAAATCCAATGCGCGATGGGAACATATACAGCCACCATCCACAATGCAGAGAATACAAGTACCGCCGAGAAACGAATACGGTTTGCAACAGCGCCAACAATAATAGCGGTTGTAATCGCGGCGAATGTCATTTGAAACATGACAAACACAGTTTCAGGAATTGTACCTGATAAACTTGCGCTATCAACGCCTTTTAAAAATAATTTATCAAGATTACCAACAAATCCACCTTCACCAGAAAACACTAATGTGTAACCAATGATAGGCCACATCAAAAATACAACCAATGCCACACCGATGGTTTGCATCAATGTCGCCAAAATATTATCGCGACGAACAAGGCCACCATAAAATAAAGCAAGGCCTGGCAAGATCATCATCAACACCAGTAATGATGAAACGAGCATCCATGCTGTATCCCCCTTATCAGCAACAGCGGTTGCGACCGCTTCGGCGACTGGCGCCGCCTCTTCCGCCATGGCCAATCCTGATGAAGCCAGTAAAGCTCCACCCCCGATGATTAGCGCGTTTAAAATTTTGTTCATGAAATTTCCTCCAAAGGTTTTAAATGAATTGCAGAATGTGCGTTTTGTTGCACCGCACCCCATCTAATGCAGAAATTAGATGCCTGACAAGTATTTTTTGCATAGCTTGGAGCGGTAATTAACAAGGAGTTACACCTCTCAAACTTGCCAGACATTCTTTTTAAATTATGAAAATAAAATAACCCTTGCTATTTCATGGCCTAAAATGCTTTAACAACGCTGTTCCTTGCGGGTTTTCGGCAAAAGCCCGCTTCAACATAAACCATGAAACCGAAAGGACGTAACATGCCATTTTATGAAACCGTGTTTATTGCACGGCAAGATTTGAGCACGCAACAAGTTGAAACCTTGACAGCTCAATTCACCGATATCATCAAAAAAGAAGGTGGAAAAGTTTTGAAATCCGAACAATGGGGTTTGCGCAACTTTGCCTATAAAATTAACAAAGCGAAAAAAGGTCATTATGTTTTGATCGAAGCAGAATGCGCGCCACAGGCACTGCATGAGATGGAACGTAACATTCGCCTGAATGAAGATGTGGTTCGTCACCTCACCATTCGTTTGGACGAAGCGACCAAAGGCCCATCCGCAATCATCGATAACAACCGTCAAGAATTTGACGATTTTAACTTAGACGAGGCAGCATAATCATGGAAAAGAAACCTACATTCAGACGTCGTAAGTCTTGCCCATTTTCTGGCGAAAACGCGATGGCCATCGATTGGAAAGATGTTCGTATGCTTGGTCGTTTCATTTCTGAACGCGGTAAGATCGTGCCATCACGCATCACCGCTGTTTCACAAAAGAAACAACGCGAATTGGCATCAGCCATCAAAAACGCGCGCTTTATGGCTTTGTTGCCGTATGTTCGCACCGAATCTGAACAACGTCCGTTCCGCGAACGCGGCGAACGTTCTGACCGCGCACCACGCGATTAAGAAAGGATATATACTATGAGCACTCAAGTCGTATTACTTCAACGCGTAGATAACCTTGGTCAGATGGGTGACGTTGTATCAGTTCGTCCAGGTTATGCACGTAACTTCCTTCTTCCGCAGAAAAAAGCATTGCGCGCAACCAAGCAAAACTTGGCGCAGTTCGAAGCACAACGCAAAGCTTTGGAAGAATTAAATGCAAACAAACGTGGCGAAGCTGAAAAATTGGCTGGCAAAATGAACGGTTTAAAAATCGTTGTTATTCGCCAAGCTGCAGAAGCAGGTCAATTATTCGGTTCTGTATCAACACGTGATATCGCGGAAGCTGTTGTAGCCGCAGGTTATACTGTTGACCGCACACAGGTTCAATTAAACCAAGCGTTCAAAATGATCGGTTTGTTTCCTGTGACCATCGCTCTTCACCCTGAAGTCAAAGTTCAAGTTACATTGAACATTGCCCGTTCAGCCGAAGAAGCCGCCGTACAGGAAAAAACAGGCAGAGCATTAGTTGCGGGCGAAGCGCGCGCTGATGATTCAGAAGAATCTGCAAAACCTGCAGCGCCACGTCGTAACAAGCGTGCGGATAAGGCGGCCGAAATCGAAGCCGAACAAGCGGCAGAAGAATCAGCAGCGTAATCTTTTTTACGTCATATTAGACATTCAAAGATATCCCCGTTATTCAATGGGGATATTTTTTTATTTAATGATTTTTACCCCTTTGGTTGCTAGTCTATTCCCATGTCCACACAATCAAACGTTACCGATTTGCGTCGCACGCAATCCACAACCGACGGCACAACCACCGATCGTCAAGTACCCTATAATCTCGAAGCGGAGCAAGGTTTGCTCGGTGCATTGCTCGTTGATAATCGTGTCATTGAAAAAATTTCTGATATTATTCAACCGCAACATTTTTATGCGGCTGCTCATGGGCGTATTTTTGAAGCCATTCAAAAATTAATTGATCGCGGACAAGTCGCATCTGCCGTTACCTTAAAATCATATTTTGAGAAAGACCAAGATTTAGAACATGTAGGCGGGGCATCATATCTTGCTGAACTCGCAGGCCATGTGATGAGCGTTGTGAATGCTGAAGATTACGCGCGCACATTATATGATTTATTTCTTCGTCGTGAACTTGTTACATTCGGCAGTGAAATTATCAATGACTCTCTTGAATATGATTTAGATCGTGATGCATTATCGACCATTGAACGTGCCGAAAGCCGTTTATACGCGATGGCCGAGAGTGGAAGTGCGCAAGGCGATTTTGTTACCTTACGCGATTCCATTAAATCATCGATTGAACGTGCGGAAAAAGCCTTTAATACCAAGGGCGAAGTCACGGGCGTGACCACAGGATTAAAAGATCTCGATTCAAAATTGGGCGGATTGCATCCATCTGATTTGCTTATCCTCGCAGGGCGTCCATCGATGGGGAAAACCGCGCTTGCGACTAACCTCGCCTTTAATGCTGCCAAACGATATGCGCAAACTGGCGGCGAAGAAGGTGCAATTGTTGCGTTCTTTTCGCTCGAGATGTCGCATGATCAATTAACAACGCGTATTTTGGCTGACCAGGCGAGCATTTCATCCGATGCATTGCGGAAAGGGAATATTACCGAACATCAATTCCGTGATTTTGCTGTGGCTTCAAACGCGTTATCATCGGTGCCATTATATATTGATGATACACCATCACTTAGCATCGGCGCTATTCGTACGCGTGCGCGGCGCCTCAAACGCAAACATGGTTTGGGTTTAATTGTCATTGATTATTTACAATTATTACGCGGGTCAGGATCACGCCAATCCGAACAAAACCGCGTGCTTGAAATTTCAGAAATTACGCGCGGTCTCAAAGCACTCGCCAAAGAATTGCAAGTGCCCGTGTTGGCGTTATCACAGTTATCGCGTGCCGTTGAAACGCGCGAAGATAAGCGCCCGATGTTATCAGATTTACGTGAATCAGGATCGATTGAGCAGGACTCGGATGTTGTAATGTTTGTGTATCGTGAGGAATATTATTTATCACGCGAAGAGCCATCACAACGTGCGAATGAAAGCGTCGAAAAATTCAATGAACGTTACGCCAATTGGTCACAACGTTTGCAAGAAAATGCCAACGTTGCCGAAACGATTGTCGCCAAGCAACGTCACGGCCCTATTGGAATTGTGCGCATGTTCTTTGACCCGAACTTTACCCGCTTCCGCGATTTGGAAACACGTTTTTAAATGACCGTGTCCACCGTAACGGCATCAAGTATTCTAAAAATTGATACGAATGCTATTCGTGAAAATTATAAAATATTATCAGAGATCTCTGCGCCTGCGCGTGCCGCGCCTGTTATCAAGGCCAATGGATATGGATGCGGCGTTCATAATATTATTGCCGCACTTGAGCCATCATCGCCGCCGTTTTATTTTGTGGCAACATTAAACGAAGCTATTGCCGCGCGTCAATTCACCACCCGCCCGATTGCCGTTTTAAATGGGTTATTTCATGGCGCAGAGAGTGAATATATTCACCATAATTTAACGCCCATTTGCGCGTCGTTGGATGATATTTTGCAGTGGCAACACTATGATGCACCCTATATGTGGCAAATTGATACAGGTATGAACCGATTGGGTGTTCGCTGTGATCAGTTTAATGATTTGCTATCAAAAAATTTTAAACCGCCATCATTAATTTTATCACATTTCATTTCATCTGAAATTTCAGATGACCCAACCAATCAAATACAAATTGATCGTTTTGAAGTTATCAAACAAAAATCAATGGCGCATTTTGGATCAGGCATTCAATTTTCAATGGGGAACTCATCAGGTATTTTTTTATCGCAAAAACCACATTACGATATCACGCGCCCAGGTTTAGCCTTATTCGGTGCAAACCCTGTACCCACCAGCCCTAACCCGATGAAACAGATCGTAAAATATGAAACGCGCATTTTACGTGTTGATAACGCCAAGAGTGGCGAGAGCGCAGGATATAACGCAACATATATATTCCCGCATGATGCACGTCTTGCCACCGTGTCATTGGGGTATGCGGATGGCATCCCGCGTTATGCCAGCGGAAAATTGAATTTATTTTGGAATGGGCAGGCCTGCCCCGTGCGCGGACGTATTTCCATGGATTTAATGATCGTTGATATTTCCAATATTAAAGGCCCCCCGCCCACACCAGGCGATTTTATGGAAGTTATCGGCCCGCACCAAACAATTGAAGACGTCGCATCAGCCTGCGGCACAATTGGCTATGAAATTTTGACCTCTTTATCAGCACGGAGCACCCGTATTATCGTTTAATTATTTATAGAACGCATTGATTTATCGGGCAGGCGCGTGTAAAACTGACACCTATGAAACAAATTTGCCAACCCATTGGTCATTCCATTTTATCGATTTTGCAAATGATCGGCGCGATTGTATCATTCGCAGGTGATGCGATCGGGCATATTTTTCGTCCGCCGTTTTTTGGACGCAATCTTTTAAAGCAATTTATGGATGTTGGATATTATTCATTGCCAGTTGTGGGCATGACAGCACTATTTACAGGTATGGTGCTTGCGCTTCAAAGCTTTACAGGATTTGCACGTTTTAACGCAGAAGGTGCGATTGCCGCAGTCGTTGTATTATCCATCACACGTGAATTATCACCCGTGCTCGCAGGCCTCATGGTTTCAGGACGTGTAGGTGCATCTATTGCTGCCGAAATTGGCACAATGCGCGTAACCGAACAAATTGATGCTTTAACAACTTTATCCGTAAACCCAGTAAAATATTTGATCGTGCCGCGATTATTGGCGGGCACATTGATGTTACCGATCCTTGTGTTAATTGGAAATTTAATTGGGGTGATGGGTGGGTATATTGTGAGTATCCATGTGCTGGGCTTTAATTCTGCCAGCTATCTTGCGCAGACTTGGGATGTATTGGAATCAATTGACGTTATTTCTGGTTTAGTCAAAGCCGCTGTGTTTGGATTTTTAGTAACATTAATGGGATGTTATCACGGATTTAATTCAGGGCGCGGTGCGCAAGGTGTTGGTGCGGCGACCACAAATGCTGTTGTATCGTCATCAATTCTCATTTTGATCTTTAACTATATCTTGACCCAAATCTTTTTCTCATGACAACAGATATGCAATATAAAATCGAATTAAAGAATGTGCACAAAGCCTTTGGATCAAAAAAGGTTTTGAACGGCATTGACCTTAAGGCAGAGCGCGGAAAATCATTGGTGATCATTGGCGGATCAGGCACAGGCAAATCTGTAATGCTAAAATGCATTTTAGGATTAATTAAACCCGATTCAGGCGAAGTAAAGATTGATGGTATTGATACATTATCAACCACTGGCACAGATCGTGATCAATTAATGGATAAATTTGGTATGTTGTTCCAAGGTGGTGCGTTGTTTGACTCTCTGCCCGTCTGGCATAACGTAGCCTTTGGCCTTATTCATGGCGGTCACATGACAAAATTAGATGCAAGAGATATTGCTGTTGAAAAATTAAAGGCAGTTGGCTTGGGCGCGGCTGTTGCTGATTTATTCCCCGCTGAATTATCGGGCGGAATGCAAAAACGTGTGTCGCTCGCGCGCGCCATTGCCCGCAATCCTGAAATTATTTTCTTTGATGAACCGACCACTGGCCTTGATCCGATTATGGCGGATGTAATCAATGATTTAATTGTAGAATGTGTCCGTAATTTAGGCGCAACCGCCGTTACCATCACGCATGATATGGCATCGGCACGCAAAATTGCCGATAATGTTGCCATGATCCATGAGGGGCGCATTTTATGGACTGGCGCGATTTCAGAATTAGATCATTCAAACAACCCGTATGTCGATCAATTCATTCATGGGCGTGCGCATGGTCCCATCACCGATAAAGCCGCATAAAAATCATATTTTTGATTTTATTTGATCTGCAATATATCCCAATGATTCATCACAATTACCATGTTTTGTGTTTTGTTTCGTCATCCAATAACCATCAGGCAAATCAGCATCGCCCAATGGTTTAAATTCATTTGTATATATTGATGGAAATCTGAAATCCCACCATTCATGCGGCAATGGAATGATTTCGTGCCCTAAAATATCTCCTGCACTTTTGATCGCATTTTCTAATATCATACGGTTATTATTGACCACATCACTGTGACCTGCATATTGCCTATGTGCTTTGTTGACGATTACATCTGTTGATGATGAAAAATAATCAAATGGCGTTCCGAAATTAATCTCACGATCTTGATCATCAACCGCCCCCACATCAATCGCCATACCGCGCGGGTGACCACCCTGCCCCGCACTGGATAAAAATCGTGGCTCAACCAACCAATGCGGATTCGCACGGACGATATCCGTATGCGTCATTTTTTCCTGCGCCTCAATTGTCCGCAGACAATCTTTGATTACTAATGTCCATCCATGTGTTTTGTGTAAATGGATAGATGCCAGACAAATTACCGCCGCCACATCACGATGTCCGATCATGCGCGCCGATGGATCATAAATCGCGCCAAAATGATTTTCGCGGTGCTCAGGCTGGGCATAGACCAAATCAACCCGCAGAGGATAGATTTCTGCTAATTTATCAAAAAAAACTAGGTGATTGACCGGAATTTCCTGCATCAGCTTCTTTTCGTTAAAATTGAATTATGCCATAAAGATACACCATGAAAAAATTAGGGCAAATTCTTATTTTTCTAACCTCACTCGGCATTCTGGGGGCTATTGCTTTCGTCGCTCTGATGGCGGGGGTGATTTATAAATATGGACAATCGTTACCTGATTTTGAAAAATTACGAGATTATAAACCCGCCGTTGTGACGCGCGTTCATGCGGGTGATGGGCGTTTCCTCGCCGAATTTGCACAAGAGAAGCGGATTTTTGTTCCCGTGAATGAAATGCCTGCACTCGTTAAAAATGCGTTTTTATCTGCCGAAGATCAAAACTTTTATCAACATAAAGGCGTTGATATTACCGCTGTCGCCCGTGCTGTTTTTGTTAATTTTAAAAATAGAGCCGCAGGACGCAGGCCCGTTGGTGCATCCACCATCACACAACAAGTTGCCAAAAACTTTTTGCTCAGTAATGAATTATCATATGAACGAAAAATCCGTGAGGCGTTACTTGCCTATCGTATGGAGAAAGCGTTTTCCAAAGATCGATTGCTGGAATTATATTTAAATGAAATTTTCTTAGGCGCACGTTCATATGGTGTTGCCGCCGCATCGCTCCATTATTTCAACAAAACATTGGATGAATTAAACATCGAAGAAGTCGCCTATTTAGCGGCATTGCCAAAGGCACCAAACAATTACCATCCCGTACGGAATAATGAGGCCGCGGTAGCGCGCCGCAATTGGGTCATTGATCGTATGGTTGAAGATGGATACGTCACCCGCAGTGATGCTGATGCCGCCAAAGAAAAACCATTGGTCACTGTATCACGTAATGAAACGGATATTGTGAATGCGCCATATTTTGCCGAAGAAGTGCGCCGTATTTTGCTGGAAAAATATGGCGAAGACGGTTTATATCGTGGCGGATTATCAGCGCGCACGTCACTTGATCCAAACTTACAAAAAATAGCTCAAGATTCTCTGCAAACAGGTTTAATTGCTTATGACCGTCGTCATGGATGGCGCGGCCCTATTCAGCGATTGGGCGTGACCAATGGATGGGTTAATGTTTTAAAAGATTACGTCCGCCCCGAGGGTATGCCTGATAATTGGCGTTTGGCGATTGTGTTAAGTGCATCCACCACTTATGCTAAAATTGGTTTTACTGATAAAAGCACCGCCGAAATTTTACCTGCTGATTTAGAATGGTCACAGAATAAACCACTCAAAGCTGGTGATGTTGTATTTGTTGAACCGCCAGATGATACAGCCAACAAAGGCAAATTTTATTTACGCCAAGTGCCAAATGTACAGGGCGCCGTAATTGCCATTGATCCCTATACGGGGCGTGTTTTGGCAATGCAAGGTGGGTGGAAATTTGATAAGAGCGAGTTTAATCGTGCCACACAAGCCAAACGTCAACCAGGTTCGGCATTCAAACCATTTATTTATTTGGCGGCATTGGACAAAGGCTATACACCATCATCCATCATTGTTGATGCGCCTGTATCTTTTACTGACTCTGCAGGAAACACATGGAACCCTGAAAATTATTCAGGGGAATATTATGGCGCAACACCGCTGCGCGTGGGTGTTGAAAAATCACGCAACCTGATGACTATTCGCCTTTCACAAAATATTGGCATGGATACGATTGTTGATTACGCCCGTAAATTCGGCATTAACCCTGATATGGAGCCCCACTTAGCAAACGCATTAGGATCAACCGAAACAACATTGTTAAACCTCACCACCGCCTATGGCATGATCGCGAATGGTGGACAAAAAATTGAACCCAGTTTTATTGACCGTATACAAGACCGATATGGTAAGACAATTTTTAAAGCTGACCCGCGCACCTGCGCAACGTGCGGCCCTCTTATTCAATGGCAAAACCAAACAACACCTGAAGTTATTGATACGCGTGAATTTATTGCCGATCCGCGTACATGTTATCAAATGACATCGATTTTAGAGGGTGTTATTCAGCGCGGAACAGCGACATCACTTGCTGAACTCGGATATCCTATCGCAGGCAAAACAGGAACGACAAATGATTCCAAAGATGCGTGGTTTATCGGTTATACGCCACATTTAGTTGTGGGGGTATTTGTTGGATTTGATAATCCCAAATCATTGGGCGAAAAAGAAACGGGTGGATCTGTCGCCGTACCAATTTTCAAAGAATTTATGGAGCGCGCCTTGGTGGATGTACCGCCATCACCATTCCGCGTGCCACCAGGCGTAAGATTAGTTCAAGTCAATCCATCATCAGGTCGTCCTACATCACCCGATGACCCGCGCGCGATTTGGGAAGCCTTTATTGCGGGCACAGAACCAAGTGTAAGTGACTATACACCATCATCAAATCCCGATGGCGTTTATTCACCGAATGGGAATGCAAATTCTGAACCCGAACCCACGCGCGAGTCACTGGAACCACAACCGTTTCAAAATGATACCGCCCCTACGACTGGTACGGGCGGCATCTATTAATCGTTTATTTATATAATGTAATTTGCGTAAATTATTTCGCGCCCAATTTTACCATGCACGCTTCGGCGCCTGATAATTCAACATTACTTGCGGCTTCTTCTACAGCTAAATCGGTTACAATATTATTTTCAATCACCATTGAAAAACGTTGTGCGCGTTTACCCAAACCGAACCCAGAACCATCCATGGTCAACCCCAACGCTTCGACAAATTGCGCATTACCATCGGGTAACATGGTGACTTTACCATTTACGTTTGCACTCTCACCCCAGTGGCGCATCACAAATGGATCGTTCACTGATAAACAAATAATTTCGTCAACACCTTGGGATTTAATAGCATCCGCATTATTCACATAGCCTGGCAAATGTTTTTGCGCGCATGATGGTGTGAATGCGCCAGGTGTTGCGAATAAAACAATTTTTTTGCCCTTGAAATAATCTGTTGTGACGACATCTTCCATGCCGTTTGCGCCCAAACGTTTTAAGGTTACGGTGGGAATGGTATCGCCAATTTTGATGGTCATATGAAATCTCCTTTTTGATGATAATACCCAATATAATTTATTTCATTCTGAGTTCAAGTTGTTATACTAAGCCTTATGACTCAAGACCTTAGTAATCTTAGCGGAAAATTATTGATATCCATGCCACATATGGCTGATCCCCGCTTTACCAATTCCGTTATTTTGATTTGTACCCATGATCATGCGGGCGCTATGGGGCTTATTCTGAACCAAATATTGCCCAATCTCAATTTCGGTGATTTGTTAAAACAATTTGATATCACCCCCAAATCATTTTCTCTGCAAAATTATCCCGTTCTATCGGGCGGGCCTGTTGATACCCAACGCGGGTTTTTAATTCATACGGCTGATTTTCATGTCAAAGATACCATCATCATTGATCATAAATTTGGTATCAGCGGCACTCTCGAAGCCTTAACCGATGTTGCCAACGGCAAAGGCCCAAAAGATATTTTATTTTTACTGGGATATGCGGGATGGGGTCCTAATCAATTAGAAGATGAAATCGCCCAAAATTCATGGCTCATCTGCCCTGCCGATTACGATATCGTGTTTGGCACAGGCACAAATGTGAAATGGGAACGCGCGCTATGGCGCATGGGCATTAATCCATCAATGTTATCGGTCGAAGCAGGGCGTGCATAATTTAAATTTATGCCGCCATATATGATGTAATCTCTGCGCCCGTCATAACGCTATCAACACTTCCCACTGACGCCACAACAGGTTTTGTGTTTAGAATTTTTTCCATCACGCGGCGCATGTCATTCACATTCACCGCATTAATTTTCTCAATCAATTCATGTGGGCGGAATTCATGGCCATAATTTAACATTGACCGCGCATTTTGATCGGTGCGTGTCATGATGCGTTCACGCGACATTAATACCGATGTTTTCATTTGTGCCTTGGCACGGTTCAATTCATCATGTGAAATGTCACCATCGATAATTTTTTTCATTTCATCTAATGCGGCGGGCATTAATTCCTTAATATGTTCATGTCCCGTGCCTGCATAAAATCCGAATGTACCATGGTCAGATACCGTGTCATAAACACTGGAAATACTGTAAACAAGCCCACGTTTTTCACGAATTTCTTGGAACAAACGCGATGACATGCCCCCGCCCAATAATACCGATAATACACGCGCCGTTGTATAATCATCATCATGGCGATGCGGCGCCGAAAACCCAACAACGATATGGGTTTGTTCGGTATCTTTGGCAATGATGCGATCTGATGGATCATAATGCGCGGGAATTTTTTGTGGCGTTGCACCCGCATTCATATACCCAAAATCAGTTTCAATTTTTTTGATAATTTGATCTTGGTTAATATTACCCGCAACCGATATCACAAAATTATTCGGCACATATTTTTGTGTCATATATGCCATTAAATGGTCGCGAGTCATGGCCTGAATATGTTCAGGCGAACCCAAACCATTTGCACCTAATGATTGATTGGGGTATGACGCTTCGGAAAAATAATCCATCACCAAATCATCGGGTGTATCTTGGTACATTTTTATTTCTTGTAAAATAACACCGCGTTCGCGTTCAATTTCATCCTGCGGCATCGTCGAATTGCGGATCATGTCACCAATCACATCAATCGCTAAATTCATGTCATCGCGCAATAAATGACAATAATAGGCGGTCATTTCACGCCCTGTATAGGCGTTCATATTCCCGCCCACGGCTTCGATTTGATCGGAAATATCACGTGCAGAGCGTGTGGGCGTGCCCTTAAACAACATATGCTCAACCATGTGTGCGGCGCCGCTCGTCGCCATATCTTCGTGGCGGGTTCCAACATTGACCCACACACCGAACCCCACAGTATCAACCGTTTCAATGCAATCGGTAATCAAACGAATACCATTTTTAAAATTTGTAATCTGAGCCATCTTATACTTTCAATAGAAAATCTTTAATCTTGTTATAATCATTTTCAATGATTTGGAATTTTTCTTTGCGATCATATAGGTCATTTAAAAATGCAGGCAAGGCAGGATCAATTCCAATCGCCGCTCGCACCGTATCGGAAAATTTAGCAGGATGCGCGCAGGCCAATGTCACCACATGACCGCGCGATAACGCGCCCGCCTGCTTTACCGATTGTTTGACCGCCGACACACCCACTGCCGTGTGCGGGTCGAGAATATAATCACATTCGGCATAAATATCACGAATGGTTTGTACCGTGCCAGCATCATCACACCGAAATGCCTGAAACTCAGCCCGCGCCGATTGAAATTGATCCGCCGTCACGGTAAATGTGCCCGTTTCTGCAAATTCATTCATTAAACGCGCAACTTCTGCGCCGTTTTGTCCCACCAGATCAAACAAAAACCTTTCAAAATTGCTGGAGATTTGAATATCCATGCTGGGGCTATTGCTGGGTGTTACTTTGCCCGCGCTCATTGCGCCCGTTTCAAAAAAACGCGTTAAAATATCATTGCGGTTTGACCCGATGATCAGATCATCAATCGGCGCGCCCATTTTTCTCGCCATATAACCCGCATAAATATTGCCAAAATTTCCTGTCGGCACGGCGAATGATACACGATCAATGCCTTGTTCACCAAGGCGCACGCATGTGACAACATAATAAACAATTTGCGCGACAATGCGCGCCCAGTTAATGGAATTAACCGCCGTGGTCACGCGATGGTTTTGGATATCGGCATCATTTAACGCGCGTTTGACAATTGATTGCGCATCATCAAACGTGCCTTCAATCGCCATATTATAAACATTATCATCGGTGATGCTGGTCATCTGACGGCGTTGAATATCCGATGTGCGCCCATACGGGTGCAAAATCGCAATCTTTACATTTTTTTTGCCGCGAAATGCCTCGAGCGCCGCCGACCCCGTATCACCCGACGTGGCGCCAATAATGGTGATGGATTGATTATTGCGTTCCAAAATATAATCAAATATATGCCCCAAAAATTGAAGGGCGATATCTTTGAACGCCAATGTGGGGCCGTGGAACAGCTCCAGCACCGAAAAATTGTCATTTAACGACACAAGTGGCGTGACATCAGGGGTACGAAACACTGTTTCATCATATGATCGGGCAATAATCCCGCGCAGATCATCATGCGGGATATCCACAAAGGGCGCGATTACTTCAAACGCAATCTCTTGGTATGATTTGCCAGCTAATACCGCCATATCAATTTGGGGGGTCGAAACAGGCACATATAACCCGCCATCAGGCGCGAGCGCGGCCAACATAATTTCAGAAAAGGGGCGCGGTTGTCCGCCGCCCAAGATTGATTTACGTGTTGATTGATACATCATAAGAACGCAGTGTATAGATATAAAAACCCCCGTCAACATTACGTTTAACGGGGGTTTGAATTATTTCTGATGAGGTAATGATGGTGGATTTTTCCACTCATCTGTGCCTTCGCACAATTCTTATGTAGCACATTTAGCGTAATACAACAGCACGAGTCAAACTTTTTTTCATTATGTGTTGCCGAAAGGTCACAGGGCTACAATAATTGATGAAATAAAAGTTTCAATCCCCTCCCAAATAACATCTCTATATTTATACAACAAAGAAGAAGCTATTGCCCACAGCAATGCATAAAGCCCTTTATCTTTTATCTGCCCGCCAAGCTTTTTCCAAATTGAATTTTTTGATTTATATTTGTTTAGAACTACAGAAATCTGCTGATTCATAAAAAAATTCATTGTCGCCACATTTGCCGAAGTATCTTGCTTTCGAATAGTATTAGGATATCCTTTACCAAGCATTTGTTGCTCTGCCGTAGCCATTTTATCGTATACCCTTACAAACATGCCCTTCATATTTTCTGAAAGACAATCAAGCTCATCTCTTATATTGAGATGATTCTTATCAACTTCCTCAGAAACATACTCTATCATTTGTTCAGTAAAGTTCTCCAGAAATGGCTCAATGTACCTTGACCAAAAAACACTCTGCGGAGATCCTTCAAAAAGACAACCTGAAAATGATATTTTCTCTCCATAGAAATTTTCTATGCATCCCTTACCACTTGCACTGTGCATGATCCAAGATGTAATTTTCTTATTTATAAGAAAATCGCCTTTTTGGATTATCTTCTGCTGTATAATGGGAGCTAGTACTGATTGACCCATGATCACTCCCACTCAATTGTTCCTGGGGGTTTGGATGTGATGTCATACACAACGCGGTTAATGCCGCGCACTTCGTTGATGATGCGGTTACACACGCGCGATAAAAATGCGTGATCGAACGGGTAATAATCGGCGGTCATACCATCGGTTGATGTGACGGCACGAAGCGCGCATACATAATCATAAGTGCGGTCATCACCCATCACGCCCACGGTGCGCACGGGCAATAACACGGCAAAGGCCTGCCAGATTTCATGATATAAACCCGCGTTACGAATTTCTTCGAGATATATTTGATCGGCATGGCGCAGGATTTTTAATTTTTCAGCCGTGATGTCAGACGGCAAACGAATGGCAAGCCCTGGGCCTGGGAATGGGTGGCGGGTGATAAAATCCGCCGGCATACCGAGTTCATACCCCAGCGCGCGCACTTCGTCTTTAAACAATTCGCGCAATGGTTCAACCAATTTTAATTTCATGCGTGCGGGAAGCCCGCCCACATTATGGTGTGATTTGATGGTGACCGATGGCCCGCCTGTGAATGACACGCTTTCGATCACATCGGGGTATAATGTGCCTTGCGCCAAGAAATCGGCGCCGCCCACGCGTTTCGCGCAATCATCAAACACATCGATAAATAACCCGCCGATGATTTTGCGTTTTTGTTCGGGGTCGGTTACGCCCGCGAGTTTGCCCAAAAATAATTCCGATGCGTCTTCGTGGATTAATTTTATTTTATAATGATCGCGGAACATTTTTAAAACTTGTTCCGTTTCGCCCGTGCGCATCAAACCCGTATCAACATAAATACAGGTTAACTGATCGCCAATCGCTTCGTGTAATAAAATGGCGGTGACAGATGAATCAACCCCACCCGACAGACCGCAAATGACTTTGCCCGTGCCGACTTGGTCACGAATGCGTTTGATGGCTTCCGCGCGAAATGTTGCCATGGTCCAATCGCCCGCACAGCCACAAATTTTATGTGTGAAGTTTTTAATTAATTCGGCGCCGCGCGGTGTGTGTGCAACCTCAGGGTGGAATTGCACGCCGTACATTCTGCGTTGTTCGTTTGCGACCACAGCGAATGGCGCGTTATTCGATGCTGCGACAATATCAAACCCATCGGGTAATTTGGTCACGCGATCACCATGTGACATCCAGACCTCGGCCTCTGTATCCGCGCTCCACACACCGTCAAATAATGCGCATGGTTTTTTAACCGACACAAAGGCGCGGCCGAATTCTTTGTGATCTGATCCTTCAACTTTACCGCCTAATTGTTCGCACATTGTTTGTTGGCCGTAACAAATGCCCAAAATGGGCAGGCCGTAATCAAATAAAAATTCTGGTGCGCGGGGGGAATTTGCTTCGGTGACCGATGCGGGCCCGCCCGATAAAATAATACCGCGTGGATTGAATGCATCGACGCGGTCTTTGGTAACGGAATGAAATGGCCATACTTCGGAATACACACCCGATTCACGAACGCGGCGGGCGATTAATTGTGTGACTTGTGATCCAAAATCAACAATTAAAATATGGTCATGTGACATTGTTATTCATCTCCATCATTATCGTTATCGGTGGTGTGTGCTGGTTTGCTTGATTGCACGCGTTCAAACACAGCGGCAAAAAAACCATCTGTACCATGACGATGCGGGGTTAAACGCATCACATCGGTGCAATGATCGGGTAATGTTGTGTCTTTCGGCCATGCCTCATGTAATGGCTTTAAACGAAATTCGGGATGACGTTTTAAAAATGCCGTAACTTGGTTTTCATTTTCTTCGGGCAAAATAGAACATGTGGCGTAAACCAAACGTCCGCCAACTTTGACCACATGCACCACGCGGTCAAGGATATCGGCCTGAATGGTGATTAATTCATTCAATGTCGGGCCATATAATTTCCAGCGCATATCCGGATTACGGCGCCATGTGCCCGTGCCCGAACATGGCACATCAGTCAACACAACATCAAATGTTTCTTTTTGACGTTTAAGCCATTTGCGATGACGTTCATCGGATAAAGGGCGGACCTCGATAATGTCTGATACATGGGCACGGCGAAAACGTTCTTTGCCTTTGTCTAAACGCGCGGCTTCGGTATCCATCGCAACGATGCGACCTTTGACCTTCATACGATTAGCCAATGCCAATGTTTTACCGCCAGCGCCAGCGCAATAATCTAAAACCTGCATCGATGGTTTTACATCGCACGCGTGCGCGATTAATTGCGATCCTTCGTCTTGGATATCAATCCATCCTTTGACGAATGCCTTTGTGCGCGAGAGGAATGTTTTTCCCTGAACGCGCAAACATTCGGGAACATAAGCCCCCAGTTTGGTGTTCACGCGATCGGCGCCCAATGATTTTTGCACCTTTTCAACATCCGCCAAATGGGTGTTGACGCGGATATCAAGCGATGCACCCGATAGAAATGCATTCATTTCAACTTCGAAATCTTTGCCAAAATATTGTTCGAGTGACGCGCGGTAATTGTCAGGACATTCCACACGTACATGTGATGGCGCGTTTGATAAATCAGGCAATGATTTTAAAAATGATAATTCCGATTCTGTGACCATGTCAGGCGCGTATTTTGATTCATCAAAAAAACGATCAATTGGTGCCTCGAACTGATACAGATAGGCGAGCCATAAATTACGTGGCGTGATCTCTTGCTTCGCTTCAGTCAATTGCCATGACAGGCGACCATAATGGCGATAAATTGTATATGATGTTTCGGCGATAAAGGATCTGTCTTTTGATCCGATATATTTGCGAAAACGCAAATAATCCCCCATTGTGGAATCCATTGGAATGCGGGATGTGTGGATACGTTCTAATATCTCAAGAATGGCTTTGGCGCGAGCTGAAGGGGTCATGTCCAGTTTTTAAAGACTTCACCCCCCAAATGCAACCCGAAAAGGGCTTATTCGCCGAGTAATTTTCCACCTTTGGTGGTTAATGTTGTGCCGTCGGCCATGGTATGCGCGCCGTCAGGCACCAATGATTTGGTGCCATCATCGGATACGATAAAGATATTCTCACCTTCGATGGAAATTTTGGTGCCGTCTTTTAATGTGGCTTCGCGCATTTCAATAGCGACATCTGGTATAGCGACGTCAGCCACAGGAGTTGTGTCTTGTGCATAAACAGGTGCGGTGAAAAGCATAGCCGTTACAAACGCAAGTGACAAAATTTTCTGCATAACCAAATCTCCTTTAATTCTTATTCTAAAATAGAATGAATAGGCCGATGAAACAAGCGTTTTCTATGCTGCATAATTGACGAATTGTAACGATAATTTACGGTAAATATTATCCTAATTTTCCGTACGGTAATTTGGCGCTTCGCGGGTAATTGTGACATCATGCACGTGACTTTCACGGTAACCTGCTGATGTCATACGGATAAATTCCGCTGTCTCACGCATATCGTTAATTGTCGGGCAACCTGTATAACCCATTGATGCGCGCAAACCGCCCACCATTTGATGAATGACAGCCGCCACAGGGCCTTTGTACGGAACGCGCCCTTCGATCCCTTCGGGAACTAATTTATTGCTATCACGCACGCGGCCTTGGAAATAACGATCGGCAGATCCATCGCTCATCGCGCCAACAGATCCCATGCCGCGATATGATTTGTATGAACGGCCCTGGTATAAAATCACTTCGCCTGGTGCTTCGGTTGTGCCCGCAAATACCGACCCGAGCATTACGCAATTTGCACCTGCGGCAATTGCTTTGGCTAAATCGCCTGAATATTTTATCCCGCCATCGGCGATCACGGGGATGTTTAATTTGTGACAAATTTCAACCGCATTCATAATCGCGGTTAATTGCGGCACGCCCACGCCCGCGACAACGCGCGTTGTACAAATCGACCCTGGGCCAATACCAACTTTTACCGCATCTACGCCCGCATCTATCAATGCTTTTGCCGCGTCCGCTGTGGCAATATTTCCGCCTACAATTTGCATGCCATTTTTGGCATCTTTTTTAATGCGTTTCACAGTATCCAAAACAGATTGCGCATGACCGTGCGCGGTATCAACCACCACAACATCTAATTCAGCATCATTTAAAATCATAGCGCGTTCATACCCATTCACATCGCCCGTACCAACCGCCGCACCGACGCGCAAACGACCCAATTCATCTTTGCACGCATGCGGGAATAATGTTGATTTTTCAATATCTTTGACAGTCATTAATCCCACGCAACGATCCGCATCATCAACGATCAATAATTTTTCAATGCGGTGTTGGTGCAATAATTTTTTAGCGTTTTCCTTGTCAATTGATCCTGACACTTTGATCAAATTTTCATGTGTCATTAATTCACGAATTGGTTGTTCCATATTCGCCGCGAAACGTACATCGCGATTGGTAAGAATACCCACCAATTTGCCGTTTTCTTCGGTGACAGGAACACCCGAGATATGATAGCGGCGCATAACCTCCAACGCTTCGGCCAAAGTAACATCAGGGCGTAATGTGATGGGGTTTGATACCATACCCGATTCAAATCGTTTGACGCGGCGAACGCATCCTGCTTGTTCTTCGGTTGTTAAATTGCGGTGAATGATCCCAAGGCCACCATTTTGCGCCATGGCAATCGCCATATCCGCCTCTGTCACCGTATCCATCGCGGATGATAAAATCGGAATATTTAATTGAATAGATTTTGTTAAATTGGTGGTGGTGGATACATCAGATGGTTGAACACTGGACGCGGCAGGCAATAACAACACGTCATCAAAAGTTAGACCGTCACGAATTTTAGATTGTATTAACATGGCAAACCCCATCAGTTTTCAGTTGGTTTCAGGAAATTTGCAAACAAGGTATAGGCAGTTCGCATGCCCGTGTAAAGAAGAATCTTACGCGCCGTTTTGTTCCCCACGAAACCCCATCGCGAGCAGGTATGTTTCTGCGCTTTCCGCGCGTGAAGCCGCGGGTTTGACGTGGCGGACAGTGGTAAAATCGCGTTTAATTTGTTGTAATAATGTCCCCTCGCTACCGCCTTGAAACACCTTTGCCAAGAACACGCCATTTGGCTTTAAAATATCGCGGGCGAATTCGTATGCCGCCTCAACCAGCGCGATAATTTTAATATGATCGGTACGGCTGTGCCCCGTTGTGTTATGCGCCATGTCAGATAACACTAAATCTACTTTGCCGCCCGCAGCATCCATTAATATTTGCGGCGCCTCGTCCGACATGAAATCAAGTTGCATAAAATTAATACCCGCCATCGGTGATATTTCCAGCAAATCAATTGCCACAATTTTTTTGCAATTCTTTTGTTGTAAGACTTGGCACCATCCACCAGGTGCCGCGCCTAAATCAACTGCAACCATGCCATCTTTAATAAATTTATGTTTTTCATCAATCTCGAGCAATTTATAGGCAGCGCGGGATCGATACCCATCGCGCTGCGCCCGTTGGACATACGGATCATTAATATGGCGCATTAACCATGTGGCTGATGACGCTTTGCGCGATTTCGCGTTTTTAATTTTTTTTGTTGGCTCACGCCCCGAAGGTGGTTTGGTGTTTTTGGTCATATCAAATTAACATAGCCAATGATGAGATAAAAAACGACATAAAAAATAATGATAATGCCGCCGCCAAATAAATTTCACTGCGTGTGCGCGGGGATAAATAAGAGAGAAGGATAAATAAAGCAATAAAGATGCTGTGAATCACAAGGCCACGTTGAAACAAACCGATATCAACCCAACCCGTGAATCCTTTGGCAAAGCCCGTTGATTGAATAAGCTGAACCTGTAATTGCAGCACAATTGAAATTAACAGAATAAAGATAGTAATTTTGATTCGCTGGCCTTTATGTGCGACCAACCATGCGAGCGGAAGCCATAATAACAGCATCCATTCCCCTGTAAGATTTTGCCACAATATATGTATAAATTCCATGCGTGTTTCCACTTGCAATCATTATTCATTATGGTCATATCATATTATGCGCATTTTGACGTTAGTCTTTTTTGTTATTTTTTCGATTATTAATCTGCCAGCATCAGCTATGGCTGGGCCATCTATCATCCGTGATACTGAAATCGAAACAATATTACACGGCTGGACTAAAGATGTATTTGCTGCCGCAGGGATGTCACCATCACAAATTGATTTGGTGTTGGTACAAAGCCCCGACGTCAATGCGTTTGTATCGGGCGGTAGTAATATTTTTATATATACGGGATTAATCGACAAAACAAAAACCCCCGAAGAATTAATTGGCGTGATTGCCCATGAAACGGGGCATATTGCTGGTGGACATTTGATACGCACCCGTCGTGCAGCCGCAAATGCATCATTTGAATCTTTATTGGCAATCGCATTAGGTGTTGGCGTAGCGCTCGCTGGTGGTGGCGGTGATGCCGCCAGTGCAGGTGTTGCCATTGGACAGGCTACCGCCACAAATTCATTTTTAGCTCATTCGCGCGTGCAAGAATCATCCGCAGATCAAGCGGCAGCAAGCTATTTAGCAAAAGCAAATATTAATCCAGATGGGTTAATTTCATTTCTAGAAAAAATTTCATCACAAGAAATTTTAGATCGTTCACAACAATCTGGTTATATGCGCACTCACCCGCTTAGCCGTGATCGTATTGATGCTTTAAAATACAAAACCTCATCACAAACGCGTCAAGGCCAAAATACAAAATGGAACGAAGAACACGCGCGTATCAAGGCAAAATTAAAAGGATTTATATCTCCACAACAAGTGATATATGAATATCCTTCATCCGATACATCAATTGCCGCAAAATATGCCCGCGCCATTGCCGCCTATCGCATGAATCGTACCGATGATGCAATTTCACAAATCAATGCTTTGATTGCCGCCGAACCGCGCAACCCGTATTTCCATGAATTAAAGGGACAGATGTTATATGAATTTGGCAAAGCCAAAGATTCCATAGCCCCCTATCGTACGGCATTGGGATTAAAGCCAGAATCTGGTCTCATTCGCACTGCCTATGCCCAAGCGTTGATTGATACCAATTCTTATAAAGAAGCTTTGTCAGAACTCAGACGCGCGGAGCGTGATGAGCCGCGTTCATCACGTATTAAGCGCTTAATGGCAACGGCAACAGGGCGTTTGGGCAATGAAACCGAGGCAAAAGTCTATTTAGCTGAGGAAGCCATTATGCAAGGCCGCGCCAAAGACGCCGCCTCACTTGCCACCAGCGCCCTGAAGACCTTACCCAACAACTCGCCCCTGCGTATTCGCGCTCAGGATGTTTTAAGTTTGACGGAATCCATAAAAGAGCGAAATGAGGAGAAATAAATAATCTTTCGTTAAGATTTATTTACTTTTCTGCGGTAATCTTTATCCTCATTTTATATTACGAATCTATACCACCCCTTACAGGAGTTATCCAAACATGTTATCCCCCAAAACAAAAATTCTCGGCGCTGGCATACTCGCAGGCATTCTTCTCGGCGCGAGCCCATTTGTATTAAAAATTCAAGCTGTTGAAAAATCAGCTGTGGCCGCATCATCAGAATTTTCTGAAGCACAAAAAGCCGAATTAAATACATTGATGAAAGATTTTATTTTAAACAATCCAACTGTCATTTTAGATTCAGTTAACAATCACCAAAAAGATCAAGCCAAAGCCCAAGAAGAACAAGGGGCTAAAGCTTTAGAAGAATTTAAAGGGTTTTTTGCCAGTGACGAATTACCAAGCATTGGACCAAAATCTGCTGATGTGAGCATCGTGGAATTTTTTGACTATAACTGCGGTTATTGCAAACGTGCCTTCGAAGCGGTTCAAGATACTTTGAACAAAGACAAAAATGTTCGTTTTGTATTTATCGAATTACCAATTTTATCCGAACAATCACGTGATGCATCTGAATTGGCAACAGCGGCACAATTACAGGGTAAATATTTTGAAATGCATGCTGGTTTGATGAAATTCCAAGGCCCTAAAACACGTGAGAACGTTTTGAAAATTGCCAAAGATGTGGGCATTGATACAGATCGTCTTGTTGCCGATGCAAAATCACCAAAGGTACAAGATATGCTGAAAAAGAATGCTGAAGTTGCCCAAAAATTGGCGGTCAGCGGGACGCCTGCCTTTATTTTAGGTGATCAGATCATTCGTGGATTTATCCCTGGTGATGCGATGCAAACCATGATCAAAGATTTGCGTGCGAAAAAAGGATAATCATTTCATATGATTAAAAAAATCCTTTTGGGAATTTTAATGTTAGGAATGGTCGCGCTTGCGGCCATTCTTATTTTTGAAAACTATGTTTACAACCAACGTGTTAAATTTGCCGAATTACCATGGTCAAGTAACAGCGAAACCAACAAGGATGCGCCCATCACGATTGTTAATTTTGTTGATTATTCCTGTCCCTATTGCCATGAATTTCATCCCTTATTAAATCAAGCGATCGAGAATGATAATTCTTTTAATATTGTCATTAAACCAGTTGGTTTGTTAAATCAAAATTCAGAAGACATCGCAATGATTATCATGGCGGCAGGCTTGCAAAAACAAGATGGTGATCTACATAATGCTATTATGAAGCTCCCACATCCTATTTCGCCCGATGATGTTTACAAGGCCGCTGAAACTTTGCCAATTGATATGAATAAATTGCGCGATATAGCCACAAGCGATGAAATGCGCATCGCATTAAAGCAAAATAATAATCTATTTTACACCTTGGGTTTTAAGGCTGTGCCCACTATATTAATTAATGGACGTGCCTACAGCCCCACGGGTGACATGCCGTCGCCCGATACGTTAAAGAAAATTTTAAAGAATTAAAAAAGAAAGATATTTTGATGAAACAAATTTTTGTAATGCTCTGCCTTACAATTGTACTCCTCACTGGTTGTCAAAAGAAAGACGTCACCATGATGGTGCACGAACCACAATCATTTGAAACGGCCAAAGGCATGACGGTTGGTGCGGCAATTTTAACTTTGCACAACATGTCAGACAAAGAAGACGCATTGATTAAAGTTGAAACCCCATTAACACCGCGTGCGGAAATTCATAATATGATTGACGATAATGGTATCATGAAAATGCGTAAAATTGATTCAATACCCCTCGCGCCATCAGGTATGACAGCTTTAAAGCCAGACGGATACCACATAATGGTGATGGATTTAACAGCGCCATTAAAGGCGGGCGATGAATACCAAATGACATTTTATTTTAAAAATTCTGCACCTGTGACAGCGACAATTCCTGTACTAAGCCGCAAGGCATTAACTGAAACAATGGAAAAAATGGATAACCATGACCACCATTAAAAATATTGTTTTTGATTTATATGGCGTTCTGATTAACCCGAGTGATAATTACGGGATTCTCGAATCCGTTGATTTATTGCGTGAATTAAAAGATCACGGATACCGCGTCTTTGGTATGACCAATTTGTCATTAGAGGGTTATTCAACCGTATTAACGCAATGCCCGTTTGTACGATTGCTCGAAGACGTTATTGTGTCGGGGCGCGAAGGTGTGTCAAAACCGAACCCGCGTATTTATCAAATTTTATTGGAACGTCACAAATTATTACCCGAGGAAACATTATTTATCGATGATGCCGCAGCCAATGTTGAGGCCGCGCAGGCATTGCATTTCCACGGCCATGTGTTTAAATCACCCCAAGGGTTAGAGGCACATTTAATTAAACTTGGGTTCTTTTCTGATTTAGAAAACATGAAATCAGATTGTTGCAATGATGGTGGATGCTCATGCCATCCATCATGATTTTAAATGGGCCGAATTTAAACTGCCTCGGCATGCGTGAGCCGCATATTTACGGCACAACAACATTAAGTGATATCGAACAAATGTGTCGCAATAAAGCCAGTGCACATAATTGCATTATCGCATTTCATCAATCCAATCACGAAGGGCAATTGATTGATTGGATTCAATCTGCACGTACAGGATATGATGGGTTAATCATCAACGCCGCCGCCTATACCCATACATCCATCGCCATTCATGATGCGTTAAAATTATTATCGATCCCGATTGCTGAGGTGCATTTATCCGATCCTAAGGCACGCGAAGAATTCCGCCATCATTCATATATTGAATCGGTTGCCCAATTTCATTTTGCAGGGCATGGTGCGCAGTCATATATAATGGCTATAGAGGCCATAATTTCCGTAATCAAACCGCTTTGACTTTTTTGCCAAATTCCAGTATCACATACAAAAGATTGAGTTAATATTTACATAAGGATATTGCATGAAAATTGATACCGATGCCATTCGTCAACTTGCCGATTTAATCGAAGAAACAGGTTTGACTGAAATCGAAGTTGCTGATGGCGAGAAAATGATCCGCGTCAACAAAGGTGGCGTTGTCATGGGCAACCCAGTGCACCACGCACCTGTGAATGCACATTCTGTCATGGCCTCTGACCCCACCATCCCACAAGCGGCAAATACAAACCCGCCATCCGCAAATGCGGCATCGCATCCTGGCGCTGTAACTTCACCGATGGTTGGTACCGTGTATATGCAAGCTGATCCAAATTCACCTGCCTTTATTTCAAAAGGTGCAAGCGTGAAAGCGGGTGATACATTATTGATCATCGAAGCGATGAAAGTGATGAACCCCATCAAAGCCAGCAAGGGCGGAACTGTTACACAAATTTTGGTTGATAATGGTAGCCCCGTCGAATTTGGCGAAGTGTTATTGGTAATTGAGTAACTAGACCATGTTCAAAAAAATCTTAATCGCCAACCGTGGTGAAATCGCTCTTCGCATTCACCGTGCCTGCAAAGAAATGGGCATTCAAACTGTAGCTGTTCATTCTACTGCCGATGCGAACAGCATGGCCGTGCGTTTGGCTGATGAATCTGTTTGTATTGGCCCACCTGCCGCTAAAGATTCCTATTTAAATATTCCATCATTAATTTCGGCGGCGACATTAACAGGCGCCGATGCCATTCACCCTGGCTACGGTTTCTTATCAGAAAACGCGCAATTTGTGCGCATCGTCGAAGAGCACGGATTCACATTCATCGGCCCCAAAGCCGAACATATTGATATGATGGGCGATAAAGTAATGGCGAAACAAACCGCCATTAAATTAGGCTTGCCTGTTGTTCCAGGATCTGACGGCGCGGTTGAAACCGCGGAAGATGGTTTGAAATTAGCAATTGAAATGGGTTTCCCTGTTATCATCAAAGCCGCATCTGGCGGTGGTGGTCGCGGTATGAAAGTTGTGCGCGAAGCATCCGAATTTATTGAGCAATATCAAACTGCACGTACCGAAGCCAAAGCTAATTTCGGCGATGATACAGTTTATGTTGAAAAATATTTGGAAAAACCACGCCACATCGAAATTCAAATTTTCGGCGACAAACATGGTAACGCCGTATCATTGGGCGAGCGTGATTGTTCAACGCAACGTCGCCACCAAAAAGTTGTCGAAGAAGCACCATCACCATGTTTACCAGAAAATGAGCGCGAACAAATTGGCGCACTTGCTGCGAAAATGATTCGCGATATGGGTTATGTTGGTGCGGGTACAATTGAATTTTTATATGAAGGCGGCAAATTCTATTTCATGGAAATGAATACCCGTATTCAGGTTGAACATCCTGTGACTGAAATGATTACAGGTGTTGATTTAATCGCGGAACAAATTCGTGTAGCGGCGGGCGAAAAATTATCAATCCCTGAGAATATTCGTTTCCGCGGTCATGCGATCGAAGTGCGTATTAACGCCGAAGATCCCGATACATTTATTCCATCACCAGGCGAGATTCGTCAATTCCACGCGGCAGGCGGTATGGGCGTTCGTTTTGATTCGGCGGCGTATAATGGGTATCGCATTCCTCCCTATTATGATTCCATGATCGGTAAATTAATTGTGCATGGACGCACGCGTGAAGAATGCATTCGTCGCCTCCGTCGTGCCATTCGCGAAACCGTTGTTGATGGCGTGAAGACAACATTGCCATTGCATTTATGGATTTTGGATCAAGAAGAATTTTTATCGGGTGATTATAATATTCACTGGCTTGAGAAAAAACTTGCCATTAAAAATGCATAAGTAAAAACAAAAGCCGATAAATTTATCGGCTTTTGTTTTTAGCGACATTCAGATTATATTTATATCGAAATATGCCACACATTTTTTGGTTGAACTGTTGGCATAATTTGTGACATGGGTTTCAATTCAAACTTTGCGGATTTTAACGCGCCTGTCATTAAGGATTGAATAGCGGTATAGTCGTCTGTCCGACCTTCGATATAAAAACCCCACACATCGCGTAAATTACCTCTTGCTATCTGGCCATAGCGGATCATAGCATCATCTAATCCTGCCGCTTCGACAATCGTGCGGGCGAATTCTGTGGCCTCAGCCATTGATGCGGGAAATTGAATTTGTAGACGTAATTTTTGGGCAGACATTGAATAAATCCTTTTAAATTTTAAGTGCGCACACTAGACGATCCCATAAACTTATGTCAATATAAATTATGCCGAAAGACCACCCGCAAGCCGTAACTGCGCAGCTTTTGTTGGAATTTTACCAAAAAGGCCTGTTCCCCATGGCGGAATCAGCAGAAGAACACGGGTTTTATCTGATGAACCCGCCTCAGCGGACGGTATTTGACCCTAAAACCTTTCATATTCCTCGATCACTAGCCAAATTTATGAAAAAATGCCCGTGGCGCGTGACATTAAATGAACGTTTTGCCGCAGTGATTGATTTGTGCCGTGCCCCCGCGCCCGATCGTCCCACCACATGGATAAACCATGATATTCGGGATTTATTCATCGAACTTCATATTCTAGGCCATGCCCATTCCATCGAAGTTTGGGATTCTGCACGTTTAATTGGTGGGCTTTATGGCCTATCCATTGGGCAAATATTCTGTGCCGAAAGCATGGTATCGCGGGAATCGAATGCAAGTTCTGTGGCTTTGGTATCATTGATGCGTCATTTACAGGTGCAAAATTACACCCTGTGTGATGTGCAATATTTAAACCCGCATTTGGAACGGTTTGGGTGTCGTGAAATGCCGCAGGATGAATATATGGCGATCTTAACCACATCATTACAAACCCCATCATTCATGGGACACACATTGAAAACCACTTGATTTTATAGGTATTTCTGGCAATAGTCAGCGAATGACCATAGATTATAAAGACACTGTTTTTCTTCCCAAAACTGATTTCCCGATGCGTGGCGATTTGCCTGTGCGCGAGCCTGAAATTTTAAAAAGCTGGAGCGATCAAAATTTATATGCCGCGATGAAACAGGTGCGTCATGGCGCACCGAAATGGATTTTGCATTGGGGCCCTCCGTATGCGAATGGGCGCGCGCATATTGGTCACGCCTTTACCAAATCACTCAAAGACATTGTAGTCCGCGTTAAACATATGCAAGGGTTTGATGCACCATTAGTGCCAGGATGGGATTGCCATGGTCTGCCAATTGAATGGAAGATCGAAGAGCAATATCGCGAGAAAAATTTAAACAAAGATGATGTTGATATTTTAACATTCCGCCAAGAATGTCGCGAATACGCGCAAAAATGGGCGGACATCCAAACCGAAGATTTTAAACGCATTGCGGTGAATGCCGATTGGCAGAACCCATATATGACGATGCATAAACGATCGGAGGCGATCATTGCGCGCGAGATCCATAAATTTTTGATGAATGGATTATTATATAAGGGCGTAAAACCCGTCATGTGGTCTGTTGTTGAAAAAACCGCATTGGCCGAAGCCGAGGTTGAATATAAAGAACATAAATCAATCACATGTCATGTGGCATTTCCTGTTGTGTCATCACCTGTTGCAAACCTAAACGGCGCGCGCGTGATTATTTGGACAACAACGCCGTGGACATTGCCGTCTAACCGCGCGATCGGGTTTGGGAACGAAGTTGAATATAACATCATTAAAGTCACCGCAATTGCCGATGGATCAAAAGCCAAAGTAGGCGACGTATTTATCATCGCATCAAAATTGACCAATGATTTATGCACGCAAGCCAAAATTACCGCGCATGATGTTGTTGAAACATTAAATGGGTCTGCATTAACAGGTACAATTTGCGCGCACCCACTCCGCGGTCAAGGATATGATTTTGATGTGCAATTACTCGCAGGCGATTTCGTCACCGACGATACAGGAACAGGTTTTGTTCATATCGCGGGCGGCCATGGCGAAGATGACTTTTATTTATCTGTTGCAAACGGCGTTGAAATTACCGACAACGTTACCGACGATGGTAAATTCCGCGATCATGTGCCGTTATTTGCAGGCCTAGCTGTCTATACCGACAAAGGCGAGTTGGGTGACGGAAACTTTGCTGTGTTAAAATCACTCGATGCGTGTGGCGCGTTAATCGCCAAAGGATCATTGCGTCATGAATACCCACATAGCTGGCGATCCAAAGCGCCCATCATTTTCCGCACGACGCCGCAATGGTTTATCGCGATGGATCGCGCGGCCGATGGACAAACAAAAACATTACGCGAAACTTCATTGTACGCAATTAAAGATACAAAATGGTTTCCCGCCATGGGCGAAAACCGTATCACATCGATGGTGGCAAATCGCCCCGATTGGTGTATTTCGCGCCAACGTGCATGGGGCGTACCGATTGCCTTATTCCTTGATAAGAATGGTAATCCACTCAAAGATGATACCATCAACAAAAACATCTTTGAAATTTTTGAACGCGAAGGATCAGATGCGTGGTATGCACGCCCTGCCCACGATTTCTTGGCAGGCACAAATTATAATGCCGATGAATTAACCAAAGTATTTGATATCGTCGATGTATGGTTTGAATCAGGCTGTACACATGCATTTGTTCTAAAAGAACGCGATGATTTACAATGGCCTGCGGATTTATATCTCGAAGGATCCGACCAACATCGCGGTTGGTTCCAATCATCATTATTAGAATCATGTGGTACGCCTGATTCTAATACAAAAGGTCGCGCACCATTTAAAAACGTGTTGACCCACGGCTTCGTACTCGATGACAAAGGGTATAAAATGTCAAAATCATTGGGCAATGTGATCGACCCCAGTGATGTGATGAAAGAATATGGCGCAGATATCTTACGTTTATGGGCAATTACATCGGATTATTCCGAAGACGTAAAAATCGGCAAAGACACATTGAAAAATGCATCGGATCTGTATCGCCGATTCCGTAATACGCTTCGCTATTTGCTCGGTGCGTTGGATGGGTTTGATGATAAAGAACGTGTTGATTTGAAAGATACTCAAAAATTACCCTCACTTGAGAAAGCCATTCTTTCTGATATAGCGTGGCTAAAAAATCGTTTAAAGGATTCAATTGAGAGGCATGATTACAAAAAATTTGTAAATGATCTTTATGAATTTTGTAATAGTAACTTATCATCACTCTATTTTGATGTTCGTAAAGACCGTTTATATTGTGATCGGCCAGATTCGCATGAACGCCGTGCCTGCCGCACTACAATGGCATTTATTTTCGAATTTTTAGTAACGCATTTGGCCCCCATCCTGCCATTCACAGCAGATGAGGCGTGGAACTTCCGCCCATCTTCAATCGGTAAAGGCATTGATAGTGTGCATTTATATGAATTTATGAAGATTAAGGAGTATAAGTTTGATGAAATTGAAAATATGATGAAAGGCACAGATGAATTATCTGCAATTCGATCTGAAATTTTCAATTACATTGAAAAATCACGTAAAGATGGCACGATTACATCACAGCTTGAAGCAAAAATCGCTGTCACATTTGATGAAAAATTAAAAACCTTTTTAGAACAGTTTAATTGGGATGAATTATGTGTTGTTTCACAATCCAATATTACATTTGCACCTAACAGTTCAACACCAAATAATAGCGTCATTCATGTTGATGTTACACGCGCCGAAGGCGTGAAGTGTGAACGTTGTTGGAAAATTTTACCAATAAGTGAAATGGATAAAGAATTCCCGCATTTATCGAAACGTGATGCCGATGCGGTGCGTTATTTTATCGAACAAAAGCAAGCGGCGTGATATGACACAGCGTTATATAAAGTTTTCGGTTTTTATTGTTGCCTTGATTTTAATCGACCAATGGTCAAAATGGTTTCTGATTGAACGATTTTTTAAAACGCCTGATATTGCGATTGGGTTTTCCGAATGGTTGACAACGTTGGGACAAGAACGATTATCATTTATGCGCCATGAAATTACATCATTCTTTAATCTCGTGATGGTATGGAACCAAGGCGTTAGTTTTGGTATGTTTTCTGACTCGCATGATCTGATGCCTGTTATTTTAAGCATTTTTGCCATTATTTTATCCGCGATTTTTGCCGTGTGGTTAACCAAATCAACGCGCATCACAACATCTATTCCGATTTGTTTGGTGATCGCGGGTGCATTATCAAATGTATGGGATCGCGCACGTTTTGGTGCAGTTGCCGATTTCTTTGATGTTTATATTGGCACATATCATTGGCCCGCATTTAATATTGCCGATTCATTAATCGTTATTGGTGTGATAACTTTAGCAATTGATACATTATTTTTTGAACCCAAAGAAGAAAAACGGTGAAACCCATGAATCATAAAATTATTTCACTCACCGCATTATCTTGTGCCACATTATTATTTGCAACATCATGCTCTAACGTCAAAGAACAATTAGGTTTATCGCGCCGCGCACCCGATGAATTCGCCGTGATAACACGCGCGCCATTACAAGTACCTGCAAATTTAAATGAGGTTACAGCATTACCATTGCCACAACGTGGTGGCACTCGCCCACAAGAAACTGACCCACAAATCGCCGCAAAACAAGCGATTGGTATTCCCGTCAATGAAAATGATGTTGCCTCAAATGCCGAACAATCTTTGATTTCGAAAATCGGCACTGCTGATCCCAATATTCGAAATGTTGTAAATAAAGAAGCTACCGAAGCTCCCACAAATAAACGCCCTGTGATTAAGCGATTACTCGGGAAAGGTGGGGAAGATCAACCAGCGGCCAGCGTTGTTATCCCCTCTAAAGAAAAAGAGCGTTTGAAGCAAGGGGCGACTACTGAGACTCCTTCAAAAGATGATTGATAATCACGGATGTCGGTTTTTGATTTTTCCTTGCCATTAGACAAAAAATTTCACGGATCAGTTGCCGCCATTGGGAATTTTGATGCTGTCCATCGTGGTCATCAAGCGTTACTGGAAGTTGGGCGCAAACGAGCCTTACATTTAGGCGCTCCTTTTTCCGTACTCACCTTTGAACCACACCCGCGGGCTTTATTTACCAAGGGTAATTCTGAAAATTTTCGCGTTACGCCTGATATTATGAAACAAGATTTATTGTTTAAATATGGCGTTGATATTATTTTTTCGCTGCCGTTTACAAACGAAACCGCAAAATTTTCGGCAGATCACTTTATTTCTTTTATTTTAAAAGATACGCTAAAATTGCAATCTATTGTTTGTGGGTATGATTTTCATTTCGGACATAACCGAACTGGTAATATTAATCATTTAGAAAAAGCAGGATTAAACGTCATTGAATTGGGCGCATTAAAAGATATGGATGATGATATTTATTCAGCAACCCGTATTCGTGAATATATAAAAAAGGGCGATATTCAATCGGCAAATGCTTTATTGGGATGGGATTGGTTTATCCGTGGAACTGTATCGCATGGCGACAAACGTGGGCGTACAATCGGTTTTCCCACATTAAATATACCAATGGGCGATACAATCGTACCGAGAATGGGCGTTTATGCCAGTCTTACACGTCATAAAAGTGTATTATATAATTCAATTAGTAATATAGGCGTTCGACCAACGTTCGCGACACCAACACCCATGGTTGAGACTCATATTTTTAATTTTGACCAAGATATTTATAATGATGATGTTGAAATACTTCCTATTCATTTCATTCGTGATGAGGTTAAATTTTCATCGCTTGATGAATTAAAAACTCAGATTGAAATTGATTGTAAGGCAGCACAAGCTGTATTCGTAGGCTATCATGCGTGAAATTCAAAATATAACCATTCCCGATGATGATGATGGCCAAAGACTTGATCGATGGTTAAAAAAGCAATTACCAAAAGTACCATTTGCGTTAATTCAAAAAATGGTGCGCACAGGTCAAGTGCGAATAAACGGTAAGCGCGCCAAAACGGATTCGCGTATTTTATGTGGCGACATTATTCGTATCCCCCCCGTTGAAACAAAAACTATTGGCCCGTCTGCCTTTGTGGGACATCATAACGATGAAACAACATTAAAAAATATGACCTTATATGATGATGGTGAAATATTAGTATTAAACAAACCCTATGGCCTTCCCGTGCAAGGTGGCCCCAATATTACACGCCATATTGATGGAATGTTAGGCGCGCTCATTAATCGTAAAGGTGTAAAGCCACGTTTAATTCACCGCTTAGATCGCGATACATCGGGATTATTAATCTGTGCACGGTCGTTGAAAACAACACAGGCCTTGGGAAAATTATTTGAAAGCCGCGATATCAAAAAAATATATTATGCCCTCGTATCCCCCATCCCATCAGAATCGAAAGGGACTTTGCGCGGCGGCATTATTAAAGGAACTGGCGCACGTAAAGAAGCTGTCGTGATTGACAATGTAAATGGAAAAGAATCAGTCACTGATTACCGTGTGATTGCTAGTAATATAGAAAAAAATATCGCATGGGTTGGATTCTGGCCACGAACAGGGCGTATGCATCAAATTCGCGTGCACACGGCGGATATTTTAAAATGCTCTATTTTAGGTGATGAAAAATATAACGGGCTATTTTCTTTTATGGATGAATGGAATTTATCTCACCGTCTTCATCTTCATGCCACTCATTTAATTTTTCGTCACCCATTTGAAGATAAATTGTTAAAACTTACTGCGCCACTGCCAGATGATATGATTAAAAGTTTTAAATTTTGTGGATTTGATTTAAACTCCCTTCCAGATCCATTTGATCCCAAAATGAACTGAGGTTTTCATGAACAGACCCCACAAATCAACTGCACTGGACTGGATTCTAAGAATTTTATTCTTTTTTATTGCCGTTCTTTCGATCGGTATTTTGATACTTAACCTTGTCTCTGGCACAGGTGATCCGCAACGTCGTGGGCTTGAGCAGGCTTTTTCTGATAGTTTAGGCGTTACCATTTCGATTGGAACATTGAACAACTTTAACGTACTGCCTCAATTTACTATTGATATTAGTGATTTGAAATCAGATAAAAATGAACATCAAAAGATTATCGAAGCAGGGCGAATTCGCATTGCTTTTTCATTGCTTGATCTTTTGCAAAATAAAAAAACAATTCAAAATCTGGATATTGATAAGGGTAAATTTTATTATCCTGCATTTAGTGCAAATGAATTTACGAACATTTCAAGTAAGATTGAGCCCCCAACCATTAATAATAATCAGGCAACCTTTACAGCAACCGCCACAATAAATGAGAATACTCTCAATATATCCATTCCCATGAATCATACAAAATCAGGGATCAACTTCAATTATAGTATTCGTCATCCTGTTCAAATAAAAGCGACCTATAAATCATGTGTGACGATGGGTACAATGAAGACTGATGGTAAAATAGAATGGGATATTTCCACCTCATCAAATACAGATTGTTCACAATTTTTGGAATTATTTAGAATATGACTAAGCGATTTTATAAACAAGCAACAGCAATATCTATCGAAAACCAATTTCAAATCCATCTTGATGATAAAGCATTAAGATCCCCTAAGGGATCTTATTTCTTTGTTCAAAATAAACAGCTGGCGAATTATATCGCCGATGAATGGAATGCTGTTGCAGATATTATTCAACCGCAGAATATGCCCCTTACACAAATTTGTATGACAACAATTGATTTTTATGATGAAAAAAAATCTGATTGGACAAGAGATATTTTAGCCTATTTAGATAGCGATGCTTTATGTTTCTGGGCAGGTGAAATTGAACCTATTTACAATCGTCAAGAACGACTGATGAAACCTGTTTTAAACTCACTTGAAAATAAATTTTCATTGCCCATTAAAATTACAGATAAATTAGAGATTATAGCGCAAGATCAGAGATGGAATAATCATTTTCTTTCATTTTTAAATTCCTTGTCCCCCATTCAATTTACAAATTTTTATTTAACAACAATTGAATGCGGATCAATATTTTTAGCAACGGCTTTATATCATAACCTTACGACTCCCGATGATGTTTTTGACATTATTTTTCTGGAAGATCAGTATAAAAGCGAAATATATAAAGAAAATATTCACGGGACCGCGCCAGATTTTGAACGTAAGCAGAAAACAACAAAAAAATTTCTTAACGCCGCTCAAATAATTTTTCAATCTCCTTAAGGGAAAGTGCAACATAAGTCGGACGGCCATGGTTACATTGCCCAGATAATGGTTCGGCCTCCATTTGGCGTAATAAAAAATTCATTTCATCTAACTTAAGACGGCGGCCTGAACGCACTGACCCATGACAAGCCATCGTCGATAAAATACGATTCATCGCATCCTCAAGTTTTGTTGATGAAAGATTCTGCTTTATATCATCTAAAATTTCTGTCATTAAATGTTTTGTGTCTACACGACCCGCCAATAGCAATGGAACAGAACGCACAATCATTGCGCCAATTCCAAAGGGTTCAATAACAAGACCAGACTGATCAAAAATTGGCTTATATTCCATTAATAAGGCGATATCTTCATTATTAAATTCTATAACATCCGGTGTTAATAGCCCTTGCGATTCAATTTTTTTTGATAAGAAATTGCGCTTGAAATTTTCATATACTAAACGTTCATGAGCAGCATGCTGATCAACAATTATTATTCCATGCTCTGTTTGCGCTATAATATAATTTTCATGCACCTGAGCGCGCGCACTGCCCAATGGAAATGTTTCAAAGTTCACTTGCGTATTTACATCTTCATATTTTTGTGCTGAAGGTTGAATTGGCAAATGATCAAAACTAGATTGTACTTGCTCTGATAATCCTAAATTTTGAATAGAAAAATTTTTATTTATTGTGCCAGAAGAAAAGCGCGATATAAAGTTTGTACCAATTTGCATGCGCACACCAACATCTTCACCAAGCAGTGCGTGCCGAATAGTTGATACAATTATTGACCGTACATTATTTGCATCTTGAAACCGAACCTCCGCTTTTGCAGGGTGAACATTCACATCTACTTGCTCAGGCGGTAATTTTAGAAATAATGCCGCCTGCGGATATCGTCCATGGGGAATAGTATCACCATAAGCCCCCTTTAAAGCGCCCAGTAATAACTTATCGCGAACAGAACGACCATTCACGAATAAATATTGATCTTGTGATGTTCCCACGTGGTCTGTTGGCGCGCTCACCCAACCCTGCAAAATAATATTTTTATCTTCACTCGAAATTTTTAGGGCATTTGTAGTAAAATTTTTGCCCATTACCGATTCAATTCTTAATTTATGGTTCCCATCAGAAATGGCACGAAATTGAATTGTCTGTCGCCCATTATGAGACATTAAAAAAGTAACATCTGGGTTCGCTAAGGCTAATCGTTCAATAATATCTCGTATTGCAATCATCTCAGCATTGTCTGATTTTAAAAATTTTAACCTTGCGGGGGTAAGGTAAAATAAATCACGAACCTCAACTATTGTTCCAGATATTAATGAGCAAGGTTTTATTTCAGATTTTTTTCCATTCTCTACTTCCATTTTCCACGCATGCGGCTCACTCTCATGCTTTGACTGAATGGGGAACCGTGACACAGATGCGATAGAGGGTAATGCTTCACCACGAAAACCTAAAAATTGGATATCAAATAAATTATTGGCATTTAATTTTGATGTGGCATGACGATTAAGCGCTGTAATTAAGTCATCGCGTACCATACCAGAGCCGTTGTCTTTCACACGTATTAATGATTTCCCCGCATCTTGGATATCAATATCAATCTGAGTTGCCCCTGCATCCAACGAATTTTCAACCAATTCTTTAATAACTGATGAGGGGCGTTCAACTACCTCACCAGCAGCAATTTGATTTACGATATGATCAGGAAGTTGATGAATTTTCATGTATCAAAAATAGCCTTTGATATATCCGCACCACGGAAATCCACATCATTCATTATAGCACCGCGAAAATCTGTGTTATCGAGGATAGCATCCCAAAAACGTGCTTTGGTTAAATTAGCATTGCGAAAACTTGCTCCCGTAAGATTTGTACGAAGTTTTTGTTCGCCGTGCGGTGTTTTGACAATAAGTGATTCAAAATGCGCATAAGATAAATCGGCATCAGAAAAATCAACTTGATTTAAATTTGACCCACGAAAGTCTGCCTCACGTCCTGCAATTTTAGTTACTGAACTTTGGGAAAAATTTCCACCCTGCATCTGCACTTGAACCATATAAAGCTCATCAAATTTACAATCGACACCCTTAATCATGGTCAATGATGTTTGTGCTAAATCCTTTTGTTGACGCATATCTTGGTGAGAAATATCCATCTGCTCACCCTTTTCTCCCGCTGATGATAACCATAATTGATGGTTTTTTACCATTTCGTCCCACAATTCCGATTTTATGCTCAGGTCTAAAAAACTTTCCCGACGTTCCGCCTCTGAATAAGTTAAATCCAGAGCCGATTCTCTCGGCGTTATAACATCATCATTTTTAATAACTAAATCTGATATACGTTTTTCGTTATTTGAATCATTCTTAATAACTAAATCACTGACCCTAACCATCTTTTCTTTTGTGATTTGAGAGATTTGACCTTTACGAGTATCTGCTTTTGATAAATCTACATTACGCATACTAATATCAACTAACAGAGCGCCTCGAAAATCTGTGCGATCGAATGTGGCATTATCTAAAACAGAATTAGTTAAATCACATCCATAAAAAACTGTGCCATTACAATTGCAATTTGCCAAGAGAACATTATGCATTTTTGATCCAGTAAAATCAGCACTTGAGATATTCATACCATGAAAATTTAGGTTTGAAAGATCTTTAAACTTATAGACCATGCGCGCACCACCATTTTTACCAATCATGAATAGATGGTGTTTTTTGAGCATTGCGTCTAATTCGAATTGTTCTATTCGTTCATGTTCCATGGGACTGTAATTCTTTTAATGCAATTGATTTTCCTAATTCAACACCTGGCTGGTCAAAACTATTCAGATTCCACAAAATACCTTGCGTAAATATTTTATGCTCATAGGCAGCTATAAAATAGCCAATAGTTTTGAAATCAAATTTTTTAAGATGAAAAATTGTACTTGGTCGATTACCTTGAAATACACGAAACGGATCATGTTTTGCTTCATCAGAATTTTGGCCAATGGCAAGCGCGTCGGCTTGCCCTTTCATATTGGCGATCAGCATTTGATAATGATCTTTAAATTGATTCTTAGAATCTTCATCAGTGATATGAATAAAATCAACAGGAACAATATTACTCCCTTGGTGAATCATTTGCATGTACGAATGCTGGCAATCTGTACCAACCTCGCCATAAATTTGTGGGGCTGTATCATAATCAATATTGTACCCATCACGATCAACGGATTTTCCATTCGATTCCATATCCATCTGTTGAATGTATCTTGATAGATAGCTAAAGCGGATATCATAAGGTGCGATAAGATGTGTTTGCAGCTTTAAGTAATTACGATTAAATACTCCCATTAAGGCCATCATGACAGGAATATTATTCTGATAATCTTGATTTAAAAAATCCTGATCACAGAGACGAGCACCATCTAAAAAACTTTCAAATGCTTCTACGCTAAAGGAGATCGCAATCGATAAACCTATCGATGACCATACTGAAAACCGTCCGCCAACCCATTCGGGGAAGGATAAAATATGATCTGAAAATATACCCCAGTCCAATGCATTTTCTTTATTTGCTGTAATTGCATAAAAAAGATCAATGCGCCCCTGTGCCCACTCTAATGCTGTTTTTGCATTCAGCATAGTTTCGGCTGTGGTAAATGATTTTGATGCTATAAGAAAAATTGTATTATCAATATTGCATTTTTTTAAAACTCGGGACAAATCATGTATGTCTACGTTTGATACAAAATGAATTTCTGGACCATCCGCTAAATCCTGAAACGCATCAACAACAAATCGCGGCCCCAGATCAGATCCGCCAATTCCAATAGAAACTATATTTTTAATATTTTTATTATCTCGAATTGCATTGGCCAGATTAAACATTTTTTGGCGCATTATAAGTGTTTCAGGAAAAACATCTCGGCCCTCAATTTTATACTCATCACTTTGATTTCCTCGTAAGGCCATATGTAATACTTCACGATTCTCAGTGTTATTAATTTTTTTTCCTGCAAAAAAATCACGTCGATGTTCTTTGAAATTAAGTTCATCCAACATATCAAAAAAAGAATAAAGTATATTTAAATCAATTCTTTGACGTGAAAAATTAGCCGTAAGAAGATTTGTCTCGATGGTAAGGGCTTTATTACGAATTAAATCACCTAACAAAACACGCAAATGCGGGACCTGATGAAATGACCCCATAATTTTTTGATGTGCATTTGTTTGTGTAAAATTCATAATTTATTCCACATTTGGTAGTTGTGTATATTTTTTATCTACTTTTATAGTATCGGGATTACCAACCATGATATAGGTAAAGCGATCCATATCCAAATATTTTTGTGCTACGCGCTGAATATCAGCATCCGTTACGCGCAAAATGGCAGATTGGCGAATATCCAAATAGTTTTTAGGTAATCCCCACTTCTGAAAAGATAGCATCATTCCCGCGATACGATCAGTTGAGCTTAATTGAAGCGTGGTTGATCCAATTAAATATGATTTTGCATTCTTTAATTCTGTATCAGATACGGGTTTGGTTTTTATACGGTCAATTTCATTGGCAATTTCATCGATAATATTTTGAATATTCTTATTCTGCGCTGAAATATTAATACGAAATATCTGTGCCAAATCCATTTCAGAAAATTGCGTATAAATGCCGTATGTTAATCCTTTTTTTTCACGAATAACATCTGTTAAGCGTGAGCCAAACCCACCGCCTCCGAAAATGTAATTCATGACTTCGGCTGCGAAATAATCTTTGTCCGTTTGCGCAACCCCCTGCCCCACAATGGATAAAATCGTCTGCGGCATATCATGTTTGTATAAAATAATTTTTTTATTCTGACGTAAATCAACAGGCTGGAGGCTATTTTTTGTTGATGTCGATGACAATGATGAAAAAATATAATCCAATTGTGTTGCCAGTTCTATAGGCGAAATATCGCCAACCACTGCAATGATTAAACGATCTCTGGTTAAATCTTTTTTCCATTTCTCGCGCAACAAATCAGGCGTAATTTTAGGCAATGACGATAATGTCCCACCAGCATTTTGTGCATAAGGATGGCCCGTAAAAATTACATCATTTTCAATGCGTCCTGCCATCCATTCAGGATCAGACATATCGTCACGAATACGCGAAATATTGGAATCAATCATGCGCTGAACCGCATCTTTATCAAAGCGTGGTAATGATAATGACAACCGCAGCAAATCAAAAGCAGTGTCTTTATATTTCGTAAGTGTTTTTAAACTTCCAGCAAAATCATCACGCCCCGCCGAAAAAGATAAACCAATCGAATATTGACTTAATTTTTTCTGAAATTCAGTGCTGGTTAAATCGCCTGCACCTTCATCCATTGTATTGGATAACAAACGAGATAAACCTTGATATTCGGGCGGATCGTTTCGTGCGCCTGCACCTTTGAATAAAAATTGCATCGATATAACAGGAACGCTTTTATCCTCAACTAACCATGCGCGAATACCGCTTTTTGATGTTACCTCTTGTATGTTCAATACATTCGCAAACGCATTTGGCGTAGACCAAAGCGTAATAAGAGCAAGAAACAGAATAAATTTTTTCATTTTTCTGGCTCCATATATCCCGTGATCCAATGCGGCGTCGTCACATCAAAATATGTGGCGATCACTTTTTTTAGATCAGCTTCACTTACTTTTGAAACCTCGTCTGAAAAGTTTTCAATCTGATCAAGTGTCAAACCGCTTGCCAAACCTTGACCGATTACCATGGCGGGGCCCGCAACGCTGTCACGAGCATATAAAGCGCTGTCGATCATACGGGTTTTTGCATTGGTAATTTCCGATGATGGCAATCCATTTTTAACAATATTCTGTAGATATTGATTAATTGATATTTCAAGATCATTTAACGAGATATTCGTTGCTGGAATAGCATAAACCCATAAACTTCCTTGCCCGCGATTATTGCCATCATAAGAGAAAGAAATTTCAACTGCCTGTTTTCGTTTCACGACAAATTCTTGATATAACAATGTTGATGAATCACTGCTTAATATTTCTTCCAGCAATGTTAATGCTAAACCCATTTTATAATCTTGGTGCATACTGGGGGCGAGGCGCACCTGTACCCACAATGGTTGTTGCACCGATTTATCATTGAAAAATAATTTTTGTTTTGATGTAAATGTCGGCACATTTGCGCGCACATGGTTTGGAATTTTTTTGGTTGGTAAATAACCGTAATATTTTTCCGCCAATTTCTTTAATTCATTTTTGGTAACATCGCCTGAGACAACCAAAATGGCATTATTTGGCGCATACCAACGATCATAATATGATTTCGCTAAATCCCAAGAAATGTTTTTCATTTCATCTTTCCATCCAATGATGGGGATGCCATAAGGTGATGTATTATATAATGTGGCACGTAATTGTTCCCAAAATAATGATCGCGGATCGTTATCGATGGTTTGTTTGCGCTCCTCCATAATCACCTTATGCTCAGGTTCAATTTCTTTGGCGGGTGGTGCAATATTGATCATGCGATCTGCCTCAAGCGCCATCACGATGGGTAATGATTGTTTTGAAATAGATTGAAAATATGCGGTATAATCCCACGACGTAAATGCATTATCTTCGCCGCCAATGGAACGAATTAATTTTGAAAATTCACCCGCGCCAACGCGATGCGTGCCTTTGAACATTAAATGTTCCAGGAAATGCGCTTCACCTGATACACCATCACCTTGGGGTTCATCGGCTGATCCCACTTTATACCATACCATATGCGTGACGATGGGTGCGCGGTGATTAGGAATAAGAACAACCTGCATGCCATTTTTTAATGTAAATGTTTCAGCGTTATAAATTTTATCATTTGCATGCGCGTTTACCGCTAGTCCGCAAAGGCATAAGATAAAGCATAAAATGGCGCGGCGTGTCATGGGTTTAATATACTAAATTTAGGGTACAAAAAAAATCCCCCACACAGATAGGCGGGGGATTTATAACTATAAAATTTTGATTAGTTGATTATGCGTTTTGCGCATCATCAGCGATTTGACCGCTATCTTGACCTTTTGCCGCAGGATCACGATCCACAAGCTCAATCACCGCCATCGGGGCCGCATCACCATAACGGAAACCAGCCTTAAGAACACGTGAATAACCGCCCGCACGTGCTTTGTAACGTTCAGCGATCACTGAGAATAATTTTGCAACCATTGCCTCATCACGCAAAATAGCAAAGGCTTGACGACGATGCGCCAATGTACCTTTTTTGCCCAAGGTGATGATTTTTTCAACAAAAGGACGAAGTTCTTTTGCTTTTGGCAATGTGGTTGTAATTTGCTCGTGCTTGATCAAAGCGTTCGCCATGTTTGAGAACATAGCCAGACGATGTTCTGAGGTACGGTTCAACTTACGTTGTTTAATTGCATGTTTCATTTTTTAGTTCCTTTTCTATCGCGCCTTTCAAACGCTTTTATCTGCGGCCTAAAACGGGTTAAGCCATGATCAGGGTTTTGGTGCCCACCACGTCATTATGACGAGAATGAGTCATCCATTTTTTTAGCCAAATCTTCGATATTCTCAGGCGGCCAACCTTCGATTTGCATACCTAAATGCAAGCCCATGATGGTCAACACTTCCTTGATTTCGTTCAAAGATTTACGGCCAAAATTCGGGGTACGTAACATTTCGCTCTCTGATTTTTGTACCAAATCGCCGATATAAATGATGTTATCATTTTTAAGGCAATTTGCAGAACGAACTGATAATTCCAATTCTTCCACTTTCTTGAGCAAGTTACGGTTGAATGGCAAGCTTTCTTCTTCACGTGATGATTTCGATTCTTTCGGCTCATCAAAGTTAATGAAGACTTGCAATTGATCTTGAAGAATACGTGCCGCATATGCCACTGAATCTTCGGGTGAGATCACGCCATTTGTTTCAACATTTAATACCAATTTATCGTAGTCGGTTACTTGACCCACGCGTGTATCTTCAACGTCGTATGAAACTTTACGAACAGGTGAGAAGATTGAATCCACAGGGATCAAACCAACAGGCGCATCTTCAGGACGGTTTTGTGAAGCAGGGCGGTAACCTTTACCTGTGTTCACGGTCATTTCCATTTCCAATTTCGCGCCTTTATCCAATGTGCAGATCACGAGGTCTGGATTCATGATTTCGATATCCGCGCCAGCTTCGATCATACCTGATGTAACTTCACATGGACCTTCGCACACCAAACGCATACGTTTTGGACCTTCGCAATGCATACGAACTGCGATGGCCTTGATGTTCAAGATAATGTCAGTGACATCTTCGCGAACGCCTTCGATGGTTGAGAATTCATGTTGAACGCCAGCGATACGCACAGCAGTAACAGCCGCGCCTTGTAATGATGATAACAAAATACGACGAAGGGCATTACCCAAAGTCAAACCAAAACCACGCTCTAAAGGCTCAACAACAATTTTACCAAAATTTGCGTTTGTTTTGCCGCGCTCTGCTTCGATTTTGTTTGGCTTAATTAACTCTAACCAGTTTTTCTGTATTAACATGCCTTGCATTCCTTTCAGCCCAAATATAAATTCAATTTTGTATTTTATAAAAAGTAAAGTTGCGCCCGATACTCTCGGACGCAATAAAATTTAATTACACGCGACGACGTTTACGTGGACGGGTACCGTTATGTGGGATCGGTGAAATATCTTTGATGCCACGAATGGTGAAACCGATTGATTGCAATGCGCGCAATGCAGATTCACGACCTGTACCTGGACCTTTCACGATCACATCCAATTCACGCATGCCGTGCTCTTGTGCTTTACGACCTGCATCTTCCGCTGCGATCTGTGCCGCGTAGGGAGTTGATTTACGTGAACCTTTAAAGCCCATTGTGCCTGATGTTGACCAAGAAATTGTATTTCCTTGTGCATCGGTGATGGTTACGTGTGTGTTGTTGAATGATGAGTTAACGTGTGCCACGCCAGAATGAATGTTCTTACGAACAATTTTCTTTTTTGCGCCGCCTTTTGCGTTACCTTTTGTTTTTGATGGAGCTGCCATTTTATGTGTGTCCTATATGTTATCGTTATGATGACGCTAAAAGATTATTTCTTAGCGATTGGCTTCTTACCAGCGATTGGTTTTGCTGGACCTTTGCGTGTGCGCGCATTTGTTTGTGTACGTTGACCACGTACTGGCAAACCTTTGCGGTGACGCAAACCACGATAGCATTGCATATCTACCAAACGTTTGATGGTGAGTGACACTTCACGACGCAAATCACCTTCGATTGGGTAACGACCTGTTTCGATCAATTTACGAATTTGATTTAATTCATCTTCGGTCAAATCTTTCATACGGCGTGAGAAATCGATTCCGATTTCTGTGCAGATTAATTCCGCAGTATGACGGCCGATACCGTGAATGTATGTTAAAGAAATGATCGCACGTTTCTGATCAGGAATATTGACACCGGAGATACGGGCCATGTTCGCTCCTATTTTCGTTTATGGCGCATGTGTTTTTTGCATGCGCGGTTTGAGTTCAAGCCGAACCGTAAAAGTCTGAAATCATTTATAAAATGATCGTGAACGACCGCCAGTTCGTATACCAAAATTCCATGAAAATAGATCGCGCAAACCATCCATAAAAATGGTCTTTACTCCCTAATTTTCAGAGAATGGGCGCATACTATTGATTTTGCTGGATGAGTCAATATTTAAATGCAGAAAACTGTGGATAAGTGGTGTATTTTATACGATTCTTATATTTATTACGGAAAATTATCAATTGCGGTACAATTCCCGTTTCGAATTTCATAGAAAGCTATGAATTTGCTTTGTTACGTCCTCAACGCTCGCCATGCCATTAACTTTGTGTAACAAACCCTTGGCCTCATAATAAGGTAACACAGGTGCGGTTTGTTGTGCATAGACCGCTAAACGTTTTTTGAGCGCTTCTTCGTTATCATCACCGCGCACAACATCACTTTCGGCCGCGCGTTTTTGCACGCGCGCGAGCAATGCCGCATGATCAACTTCTAATTCAATCACCATATCAAGTTTTTTACCCTTGACGGCGAGCATTACATCTAACGCTTCAGCCTGCGCCACAGTGCGCGGAAACCCATCCAAAATAAAGCCGCGCGCGCAATCAGGTTGATCAATGCGTCCTGCGATCATATCAATCACAATCTCATCAGGCACAAGGTTGCCTGCATCCATGATTGCTTTTGCTTTGAGGCCAAGTTCACTTCCCGCTGCAATCTCTGCACGGAACATATCACCTGTTGAAATTTGTTTGAGGCCTTTATCTTGTTCTAAAATTTGCGCCTGCGTTCCTTTGCCCGCACCTGGTGGGCCAAATAAAATCAAATTTGTCATGTGAAATTATCTCCGCGCTTTGCCAAGTTTTGTTTTCTTCAAAAGGCCTTCATACTGATGTGCCACCATGTGTGAGTGAATTTGCGCGACCGTATCCATTGTTACCGATACAACAATCAGCAAGCTTGTTCCGCCAAAATAAAATGGCAAACCATATTCCGCCATTAAAAATTCAGGCAATAAACACACTAAGCATAAATACAACGCTCCAATAACGGTAATGCGCGTTAATACGAAATCAAAATATTCTGCCGTACTTTTACCAGGACGAATACCAGGAATAAAACCACCATGACGTTTCAACATCTCTGCATTTTCTTCGGGGTTAAATACAATTGCCGTATAGAAAAACGCAAAAAAGATAATTAAGCCCGCATATAATGTCATGTGAACAGGATGCCCCAATTGTAATAAACGCGACATTTCTGCAACCCATGTGCCGCCTTCTGATCCTGAAAAACCAACCAATGTCATGGGTAGGAATAACAAGGATGATGCAAAAATGGGTGGGATGACACCCGCCATATTTAGTTTAAGCGGCATGTGGTTTTGTGAAGCTTGGGTCATTTGTTGCGGACCCACCTGACGTTTTGGATACTGTACTAACAGGCGACGTTGTGCGCGCTCCATAAAGACAATAAAAACAATCACTGCTAAAATTAAAACTACAATCGCAATTAATGCAAAAGCACTGAATTGTCCTTGACGACCTAATTCAAGCAAGCTCGCAAATGCTTGCGGTAAGTTTGCCACGATACCCGCAAAGATAATCAATGAAATACCATTCCCGATGCCGCGCGCGGTAATTTGTTCACCGAGCCACATCAAAAACATTGTACCGCCAACAATAGTGATGACAGTTGATACACGGAAAAACATACCAGGATCAATAACAGCAGACCCTGCTGGTCCTTGTAAATTTTCCAAACCAACTGCAAGGCCATAAGCCTGAACAGTGGCCAAAATAACCGTTAAATAACGCGTATATTGATTGATTTTTTGACGACCTGCATCACCTTCTTTTTTCAAAGCTTCCAATCCTTTGAATAAAGATGTCGCGAGCTGCACAATAATCGATGCCGAAATATACGGCATAATTGACAATGCAAAAATAGTCATACGTTGCAACGAGCCGCCACCAAACATATTGAACATATCAAGCAAGCCGCCGCGTTTTTGATTAAAGATTCCTTCCCATACGTGCGGATCAATACCAGGTATTGGCACATAACTTCCTAAGCGATAAATCAGCAACGCACCAATTACAAATAGAATGCGTTGTTTTAATTCTGTTGCCTTCGAGAATGCACCCCAGCTGGCATTTTTTGACATTTGTTCAATTGCAGAGACCATAAATAATTCCTTATAAATTATGAGTTATTTTTAGCACGCAGGCGGATAAATGAAAAGCCGTGAATATAAGAAATATAAAAGCGTGCTATAAACAAAAAAGGGCGACAATTGGCCGCCCTTGTTTCAATTTTGTATTAGCAGGTTACGCGTGTGTTTTTGGCTTTTTACGAACGACTTCTTTTGGAACGAACACGTAAATTTCAAGCGAACCGCCTGCTTTTTCAACAGCTGCTTTTGCAGTTGCAGATGCGCCTGACAATTTCAAGTTTACTTTTGATGTTAATTCGCCATTTGCAAGCAAACGAATACCATCACGTTTGCGACGCACAACGCCTGATTTTACCAACGTATCTTCATCAACCAAACCCTTGATATCTAATTTCTTGTTATCAATCGCGGTTTGGATACGTGCCAATGACACAGTCACAAAATTTTTCGCGTGAATATTGTTGAAGCCAGTTTTTGGCATACGGCGGTATAACGGTGTCTGACCACCTTCAAAACCTTTGATTGAAACACCTGTACGGGCTTTTTGACCCTTTACACCGCGTCCAGATGTTTTGCCTTTGCCTGAACCAATACCGCGACCAACGCGCATGCGGTCTTTGGTTGATCCTTCTTTAGGTGCGATTTCATTAAGTTTCATTGTTTTGTATCCTTATCAAAAATTAGTCGACCACTTTTACGAGGTGGCGAACTTTATAAATCATACCGCGCACAGATGGAGTATCTTCCAACGTACGAGTTCTGTGACGCTTATTCAAACCTAGACCAATTAATGTTTGCTCTTGATCTGGTTTGCGACCAATTGGTGATCCAGTCTGCATAACAGTTACTGTTTTACCAGACGCTTCTTTTTTAGGAGCTGCTTTTTTCGCAGACGCTGTCTTTGTTGTGGCTTCAGTCATGGAGATTAATCCTCTTTGCTTTCATTTGTATCTTCAGCTTTTTCAGATTTCATACCAACTTCACGATTGGTCAAAATATCGCTTACTTTTTTGCTGCGGCGTGACGCAACGCTGCGTGGGCTTTGCATGATTTTGAAAGCTTCGAATGCCGCGTTCACCATATTGTATGGGTTATTTGTACCCATGGCTTTGGCAACGATGTCTTGGATACCCAAGGCTTCGAAAATTGCACGAAGTGGACCACCCGCGATAATACCAGTACCCGCAGGTGCTGAACGCAAGAATACTTTACCTGCGCCGAAGTGACCCAACACATCATGGTGCAATGTACGACCTTCGCGCAATGGAACGCGGATCATGTTGCGTTTCGCTTGTTCGGTTGCTTTGCGAACAGCATCTGGAACTTCTTTTGCTTTCGCGTGGCCTTGACCAACGCGACCGCGACCGTCACCTACAACAACCAATGCGGCGAAACCGAAACGACGACCACCTTTCACAACTTTTGCAACGCGGTTAACGGCAACCAATTTTTCTGATAATTCGACTTCCTCGCGTGGAGCTTGGCGGTCTTTGTTATCGCGTTTACGTTCTGGACGAGCCATATGTTTGTTCCTTTTGATTATCTATCTTTAAATTAAAATTCTAAACCAGCTTCACGTGCCGCTTCAGCCAATGCTTTCACGCGACCATGGTAAATATATGAACCGCGATCAAACATCACTTGTTTAACACCCGCTTTTTTCGCGCGTTCAGCAACTAATTTACCAACTTTGGTAGCTGCCTCAACATTTGAACCGTTTTTGATGGCTGATTTGATATCTGCATCTAATGTTGATGCCGCGGCCACTGTGTTGCCTTTCGAATCATCAATCACTTGCGCATAGATCGCGTTGTTTGAACGGAATACGGTCAAACGGTGCAAACCTGCACGGTTAATTTGTTTTAGTTTGTAACGTACGCGACGAGCTCTACGTTCTGTTGTTGTTTCTTTAGCGCGTGCCATTTTTTAAAATCTCCTACCTAATTATTTTTTCTTGCCTTCTTTACGGACGATATATTCGCCAACGTAACGAATGCCTTTGCCTTTATATGGTTCTGGTGGCTTATAACCACGAATTTCTGCAGCTACCTGACCCACAACTTCTTTATCAATACCTGAAATTTTAACTGCTGTTTGTTTATCAACAGCAACGGTAATGCCTTTTGGAATGGCATAACGAATTTCATGACTAAAACCTAATTGCAACACAAGTTCTGAGCCTTGAAGAGCGCAACGATAACCAACACCCTCGATCTCAAGATTTTTTTCAAAGCCATCTTTTACTCCGATCACCATATTGGTGATACGACGTTGCATAGTTGCCCACAATGCACGTGTTTGGCGCTCTTCGTTACGTGGCGCAACGGTGATGACATTACCATCAATCTTCACTTCAACATTTGGGTGAATCACTAGAGCAAGTTCGCCCTTTGGGCCTTTAACTTTAAGATCCTGACCCGCCAAATTCGCTGTGATACCTTGTGGTAACTGAACTGGGTTTTTTCCTACACGTGACATTGTATTTGTCCTTTTTCCTATTTAACCAAAATTATTTCTTAGAATACTTGGCAGAGAACTTCTCCACCAACATTCTCATCGCGCGCTTTTTGATCGGCCATGACACCTTTTGGTGTTGACACAATCGTGACGCCCAAACCGTTGTAATAACGTGGAATCCCTTGCACGCCTGAATAAACGCGGCGGCCTGGTTTTGACACGCGGTGTAATTCACGAATGACGGGTTGACCTGAATCATATTTCAATTCGATCGAAAATTCTTTAAAGCCTGCATCATTGACAGATTCTTTATGGCCACGGATGTAACCTTGTTCCGCCAATACAGCTAACACATCGCCACGAAGGCGTGATGAACGGCAAGCTACGGTTTTTAAACCTGCGCGTTGACCGTTACGAATTCTGGTTAGCATATCGCCTAATGGATCACTCATCGACATAATTTTGTCTCCTTTAACCTTATCTTGTCTCTTCTATATTACCAGCTTGATTTCACAACGCCTGGCAATTGACCTTCAGAGGCCAATTTACGAAGCGCGTTACGGCTGAGTTTAAATTTGCGGAAAAATCCACGTGGACGACCCGTTAATTCACAACGATTGCGAATACGATTAGCCGCACTATTACGTGGCATTTGTGCCAATTTCAAAGTGGCCGCAAAACGATCTTCAACAGGCAAATCACGATCCATGATAATTGCCTTTAATTTCGCGCGGGTCGCAGCCTTACCAGTTGTGCCCTTGATGCGTTTGTTATTGCGGTTTACTGCACTAGCTTTTGCCATGTTGCTTCTCTATCCTTTTTCTAAATTAATTACGGAACGGCATATCAAAACCGCGAAGCAAATCTTTTGCCTCTGCATCGGTTTTGGCGGTTGTACAAATGATAATATCAAGACCGCGAGGTGCTTCAACTTTTTCAAAGTTGATCTCAGGGAAAATGATGTGTTCTTTTAAGCCCATGGCATAGTTACCACGACCATCAAATGAACGGCCATTGATACCACGAAAGTCGCGTACGCGGGGAAGAGCGATGGTTACCAAACGGTCAAGGAATTCATACATGCGTTTACCGCGCAATGTCACCTTACAACCAATGGCCATTTCTTCACGAATTTTGAATGATGCATTTGCTTTGCGTGCCTTTGTTGCAATCGCTTTTTGACCTGCAATCATTGTCAAATCTTTGACTGCAGCATCAAGATGCTTACGGTCAGTTGCGGCTTTACCAACGCCCATGTTCAAAACGATTTTTTCCAAACGCGGAACTTCCATTTCGTTTTTATAGGCATATTTACCTTGCAACTCAGGCTTTAGCTTTGACGCATAACGCTCTTCAAAACGTGTCATGTTTGCTTTTGTTTTTGTGTTTGTTTTCGTTGCCATTGTCAGCTCCGCTTATCCTTATCTTAATCTTACCCGATCGTTTCGCCAGATTTTTTGGCAACACGAACTTTTTTACCATCTTTCAATGTCTGGTACCCTACGCGTGTAGCTTTTCCTGTTTTAGGATCTGCAAGCGCAACGTTTGACGCATGAATAGATGCTTCAACTTTTTCAATACCGCCAGCCGCCATCGGTGATGGTTTCTTGTGCTTGGTCATCAAATTGATACCCGACACAACAACGCGATTTTCCGCAGGCAATACTTTGGTGATTTCGCCTTTTTTGCCTTTGTCTTTACCTGTGATGACGATAACTTGATCGCCTTTTTTCAATTTTAATTTTGCAGCAGTCATTACAGCACCTCAGAAGCCAAAGAAATGATTTTCATGTATCCCTTACCGCGCAATTCACGGGTAACAGGTCCAAAAATACGTGTGCCAATTGGCTCACCTTGTTTGTTGATCAACACAACCGAGTTGTTATCAAAACGGATTTGTTCGCCGCTTGCACGCTTCAAGCCCTTGGCTGTACGCACGATAACAGCGCGGTGTACGTCACCTTTTTTCACTTTACCACGAGGAATCGCATCCTTGATGGAAACCACAATCACATCACCAATGCTGGCGAATTTGCGTTTGGAACCACCAAGCACTTTGACGCACATAACGCGGCGCGCGCCAGAGTTGTCGGCGACATCGAGGTTTGTTTGCATCTGAATCATTGTCTTCGTCCTTTAAATTCGTTTGTTATTTCTTAAACCGTTATGCCTTTTTCTTTACAGGCGCTTTTTTGGTTGATGCTTTTGGAGCAGCAGCCGTAATCGCCTCAACTTCTGAACGCTTCACAGTGGTTGGATCAGTGATCACAGTCCATGCTTTGCGTTTTGACAACGGACGGCATTCTTCGATCGCCACTTTGTCGCCCACGCGGAACGCGTTTGCTTCATCATGCGCTGCGTATTTATCGCTACGCTTAACATATTTTTTATAAAGCGGGTGCATATAGCGACGCTCTACCAATACGGTAACTGTTTTTTCCATTTTGTCGCTAACAACGACACCTTGCAATACACGACGGGGCATATCTCTGTCTCTCCTTACGCCGATTTCTTATTATTATTTTGGGTCAAATATGTTTTAACGCGCGCAATTGTACGGCGAACCGCACGCATCATTGATGTGTTTTCCAATGAACCACCCGCTTTTTGAAAGCGAAGATTCATCTGTTGTTTGCGCAAGTCAATCAACATGGTGTTCAATTCATCGGCTGATTTATTTTTCAAATCTTCAGCTTTTGTTTTTGCTTTATCTTTTGCCATGTTATTCACCTATGCGTTTCACAAATTTTGTTTTGATTGGCAATTTTGCCGCCGCCAATTCGAATGATTCACGAGCGATCGTTTCTGATACGCCTTCGAGTTCGAAAATAATGCGACCCGGGTGCACGCGTGCCGCCCAAAATTCTGGAGAACCTTTCCCCGAACCCATACGAACCTCAAGAGGTTTTTTCGATACAGGAACATCTGGGAATACGCGAATCCATACCTTACCTTGACGTTTCATGTGACGTGAAATCGCACGACGCGCAGATTCGATTTGACGCGCGGTCAAACGATCTGGTTCGAGAGCCTTCAAGCCGAATGAACCATAGCTTAGTGTAAATCCAGCTTTGGCAGTACCGTGGATACGGCCTTTATGCTGTTTGCGGAATTTTGTTTTCTTTGGCGAGAGCATTTCGTCCTCACATCACTTTCTTGTTGTTAAATCTTAATCGCGTTTCGATGTACCAAGCTGATCCGCCATGCGTTTATCACGCGCCATTGGATCATGTTCCAATACATCACCTTTATAAATCCAAACCTTCACACCGATGATACCATAGGTGGTCAAAGCTTCGGCAAAACCGTAATCGAGATCAGCGCGCAATGTGTGTAATGGCACGCGACCTTCACGATACCATTCCATACGTGCGATATCAGCGCCAGCCAAACGGCCAGATACGTTAATACGAATTCCTTTGCTGCCCAAACGAAGCGCGCCTTGAACCGCACGTTTCATCGCACGGCGGAATGACACACGGCGTTCAAGCTGTTGTGCAACACCTTCGGCAACCAATTGTGCGTCAGCTTCTGGCTTGCGGATTTCAACGATGTTTAATGATACATCGCCGCCTGCTTTTGCTGATAAATCTTTGCGTAATTTTTCAATATCCGCGCCTTTTTTACCGATGATAACGCCTGGGCGAGCAGTGTGAACAGTTACGCGTGTGTTTTTGGCAGCACGTTCGATGATCACTTTGCTGATACCAGCCGCTTTTAATTTCTCGGTGATAAATGCACGTAATTTCAAATCTTCAACTAATTTCGCGGCATAATTTTTTGCCGAGAACCAACGTGAATCCCATGTACGGTTGATACCGACGCGAATACCGATTGGATTAACCTTCTGACCCATATCTTCTCCTCTTATTCCGCTGCTTCGCGGACGACAATCGTCAAATTACTAAAAAACTTTTCAACGCGGGCACCACGACCACGACCACGAGCGTGGAAACGCTTTAAGGTCAATGATTTGCCAACGGTGGCTTCAGATACGATCAAACGATCCACATCTAAATTATGATTATTCTCAGCGTTTGAAACAGCTGACAACAATACTTTGCGAACTTCTTTGGCAACGCGCTTGCGGCTAAATTCAAGATCGGTCAAAGCTTTGCCAGCTTTGTGACCTCTGATCATTTCCGCGACCAAGTTTAATTTATAAACACTTGAGTCAACGTATTTTGCAAATGCGCGTGCTTCGTTATCTTGTACGCGGCGATCATTTTTTGGCTTACCCATGATACTTTATCCTTCTCGCCTATTATTTCTTACCGTCGGCTTTTTTATCGCCGCCGTGACCTTTGAACGTGCGTGTTGGCGCAAATTCACCTAATTTGTGACCGATCATTTGATCAGTAACCAAAACAGGAATGAAGTTTTTCCCATTATGAACCGCAAACGTCAAGCCGACGAATTGTGGCAAAATGGTTGAACGACGCGACCATGTTTTGATCGGTTGGTTCTTTGATGCAGCACGTTGAGCTTCTACCTTATTTAAAAGATATCCATCAACGAACGGGCCTTTCCATACTGAACGAGCCATGTGTTACCTCACGTCCTTTTCTTATTTCGAATTTTTGTTTTTACGACGACGAATAATCAATCGTGTCGTGGTTTTGTTTTTGCGTGTTTTCGCACCCTTGGTTGGTTTACCCCATGGTGTCACAGGATGACGACCACCAGATGTACGACCTTCACCACCACCATGTGGGTGATCGACTGGGTTCATTGCCACACCACGTACACAAGGCTTGCGGCCTTTCCAACGGTTGCGACCTGCTTTACCCAATGATTGGTTCATGTGATCAGGGTTAGACACCGCGCCCACAGTTGCCAAGCAGTTACCAGGGATCAAGCGAAGTTCGCCTGATGCTAATTTGATTTGCGCGTAACCAGCATCACGACCAACTACTTGAGCGTATGTACCAGCTGAACGAGCCAATTGTGCGCCTTTACCAACTTTCATCTCAATATTGTGAATGATGGTACCAACAGGCATGTTTTTGAGCATCATCGCGTTACCGATTTTTACATCCACGCGCTCGCCAGAGATGATTTTATCACCTTCTTTTAAACGTTGTGGCGCGATGACATACATTTTTTCGCCATCTTTATATTCAACCAAAGCAATGTAAGCTGTACGGTTTGGATCATATTCCAAACGCAATACGGTCGCTTCCATGTCATGCTTTGAACGTTTGAAATCGATCAAGCGATAACGTTGCTTGTGACCGCCACCGATTTGGAACGATGTAATGCGACCCAAATTGTTACGGCCACCAGTTTTTTTCTTCCCTTCAGTCAATGACTTTTCAGGGGCGCCTTTCCACAATTGGCTACGGTCAACAACAACGAGTTGACGTGTACCAGGTGTGACAGGGTTGGATTTGCGAAGTGCCATGATTTACCTCTTAAACTCCTGTGCCGATATCGATCGTTTGACCATCGGCCAATGTCACGATTGCTTTTTTGATATCTGAACGTTGACCAGCTACGCCTTTAAAGCGTTTGGTTTTACCTTTTTGAACGAGTGTGTTCACCGCGGTCACTTTTACTTTGAATAACGCTTCAACAGCTGCCTTGATTTCAGGCTTGGTTGCAGAATTATCAACGCGGAAAGTCACCTGACCATATTGTGAACCCATTGATGATTTTTCGGTCACGATTGGGTTGCGCAAAATAGTATATGCGCGCTCGGTAATTTTGTTTTGTTCTTTTGCTTTTGCCATCGTCTCTCTCCTTACGCGTCTTTGGTGAGGCGTGCGGTTAATTGGTCAACGGCATCTTTGGTCAATACCAAAATATCGTGACGCAAAATATCGTAAACATTCGCACCATCTTGTGGCAACACATCAACATGTGGAATGTTGCGCGCCGATAATGCAAAATTGTCATCAATGTCTGAACCACAAATCACTAATGCATTGGTCAAACCAAGCTTTTTCAAATTTGCAGCCATTTCTTTTGTCTTTGGTGTTTTTGTAACCGCTTGCTCAAGCACAACCAATTGATTGGTTGATGCTTTTGATGACAAAGCGATTTTCAAAGCCAGTGCGCGTTCGCGTTTTGGCATTTCCGTTGCGTGTGAACGGACAACAGGACCAAATACGGTCGCACCACCAACACATTGAGGTGCGCGTTTCGAACCCAAACGAGCCGAACCTGTGCCTTTTTGTTTGTGTGGCTTTTTACCTGTACCTGAAACTTCAGACACACCTTTGGTTTTGTGTGTACCAGCTTGGCGTTTGTTCAATTGGTAACGAACCATGCGGTGAAGAATATCTTGACGAATTTCAACACCAAAGACAGCTGGATTCAATTCAACTGAACCCGCCTCTTTATTGTCTAATGTTTTAACTGCGACTTTCATCGTTTATCTTCCTTTTTCTTATTCCGCTTGGTCAGCTGCAGGAGCTTCTGGAGCCGCTTCAGCTTGAGCCTCAGGAGCAGATTCCGCTACTGGTGCTTTTGCTTGTTGAGCAGATTTTTTCAAACCGGCTGGCTTTGGCGCATCCGCAGGCGCTGCTTTTTTCACAGCGTCGCGAATGGTTACAAAACCAGTTGCATTACCTGGAACAGCACCTTCGATCAAAATCAAACCATCATCAGCATACACAGCCACAACTTTTAGGTTCAATGTTGTCACTGTCTCGTCACCCAAATGACCAGCCATTTTTTTGCCTTTGAAAACTTTACCTGGATCTTGACGTTGACCAGTCGAACCATGTGCACGGTGCGTTACAGATACACCGTGTGTTGCGCGCATACCGCCGAAATTCCAACGCTTCATCGCACCGGCAAAACCTTTACCTTTGCTTGTCCCTTGAATATCAACAAATTGACCAGCAACAAAATGCTCAACTGATAATTCAGCGCCAACTTCCAATGTGTTTTCTGGGCTCACACGAAATTCAACCAATTTTTGTTTTGGTTCAACATTCGCTTGCGCAAATACACCGCGCATCGCTTTTGATACGCGTGATACTTTGGCTTTGCCCACACCTAATTGAACAGCAGTGTAGCCATGCTTCTCTTCCGAGCGAACAGCAACCACTTGGCAATTATCAACTTTCAGAACGGTAACAGGTACGTGATTGCCATTGGCATCAAATACGCGTGTCATCCCTTCTTTCTTTGCAATTAATCCGGTTCTCATTGTTTTATTCCTTTTAAATCCTTTTGCCCACTTGGACGATTACGCCGCTTGTCCGATTTTGATTTCAACATCAACACCAGCCGCCAAATCTAATTTCATCAATGCATCAACCGTTTGTGGGGTTGGATCAACGATGTCGATTAGGCGTTTATGTGTGCGCATTTCAAACGCTTCCATTGATTTTTTATCAACGTGCGGTGAACGCAACACGGTAAAACGTTCTGTGCGTGTTGGAAGTGGAACAGGACCACGTACGCTCGCACCTGTGCGTTTCGCTGTGTTTACGATTTCGGCTGTTGAAACATCTAAAACGCGATGATCAAAAGCGCGAAGGCGAATACGAATTGTTTGATTATCCATGGTCATAGTCCTTTTAATTTATCTCTTACTCAACGATTTTCGCAACGACGCCTGCACCAACGGTACGACCACCTTCACGGATCGCGAAACGAAGTCCTTCGTTCATCGCAATCGGGCAGATGA
>JBIICJ010000097.1:0-3881 GCA_044238965.1 Micavibrio sp.
GGAATAATGTTTATAATATCTTCGTTTGATAAATCTGGGTTTTCAATTAATGCCAAACACGCATCGATCACTTCGGATAAATTATGCGTCGGAATATTGGTCGCCATACCCACCGCGATACCGCCCGCACCATTGACGAGTAAATTGGGAATACGTGTCGGCAAAACCGATGGCTCCCAATTGCTTTCATCGTAATTGGGGCGGAAATCAACCGTGTCTTTGTCAATGTCGGCAAGTAATGCATCGGCTACTTTTGACAAACGCGCCTCGGTATAACGCATCGCCGCAGGCGGATCGCCATCCATCGACCCAAAGTTACCTTGACCATCAATCAATGTGGCGCGCATAGAGAAATCTTGCGCCATACGTACCAACGCATCATAAATCGCGCCATCACCATGCGGGTGATATTTACCCATCACGTCCCCGACGATACGCGCCGATTTTTTATAAGGTTTGTCAGATGCGTAACCGCCTTCGTTCATCGCGAACAAAATACGACGGTGAACAGGTTTCAAACCATCACGAACATCGGGCAATGCGCGCGATACGATCACGCTCATCGCGTAATCGAGATATGATTTTTTCATTTCATCAGTTAATGAAATGGTCGGAAATACTTCGCGCACAATGTTTTGGTCGGTCATAATAACAATCTTCTTCTATTCTTTACTGGTTTTTTTTATTTATTTTGAAAGCGTCATCGCAATCAAAATGGGATATCATCCTCAATATCATCAATTTTTGATGGTGGTTTTGATGACGCATTATAACCGCCACCCGATGGCGCATCGCCATATGAATCATTTGATGCACCGCCCGTGCGACCATCAAGCATGGTAAGTTCACCACGGAAACGTTGTAACACAACTTCGGTTGTATATTGCTTCACGCCATCTTTTTCCCATGAACGGTTTTCAAGTTGGCCTTCGATGTAAACCTTAGACCCTTTTTTCAAATAGCTTTTTGCTACTTTCACCAAGTTCGGGTTGAAGATCACCACGCGGTGCCAATGTGTTTTTTCTTTGCGCTCGCCAGAGGCTTTGTCATTCCAACTTTCGGATGTGGCAATTGACAAATTGCACACTTCGTCGCCTGATTGCATTGATTTTACTTCGGGATCTGCTCCCAAATTTCCAACTAAAATGACCTTATTGACACTGCCTGCCATATTGCACCTTTTTCTCAAATGTTTGCGGAAAATGGACTATAGCGAACCCCCCGAAAAAAACCAAGCGCGTCAAGCCAAAAAGACTCGCTTTTCCCCCTAAAAAACCCATATAAAAGTCTGAAATTTTGGCAAAAGGAACCATAATGGCATTAAAATCCATTTCTGTGCGCGGCGCACGTGAACATAATCTCAAAAACGTATCCATCGATTTACCGCGCGATCAATTAATTGTGATCACGGGTTTATCAGGCTCGGGTAAATCATCGCTCGCTTTCGATACGATTTATGCCGAAGGCCAGCGCCGCTATGTGGAATCGCTATCCGCCTATGCACGTCAATTTTTAGAAATGATGCAAAAACCCGATGTGGACTCAATCGAAGGTTTATCACCCGCCATTTCCATCGAACAAAAAACGACAAGTAAAAACCCACGATCTACTGTTGGTACCGTGACTGAAATTTATGATTATATGCGTCTTTTGTGGGCGCGTGTGGGCGTACCATATTCTCCCGCCACAGGTTTACCGATCGAAAGTCAAACCGCGAGCCAAATGGTTGATCGCATTATGGCGATGGGTGATGGCGCGCGCATTTATATCATGGCGCCAATCGTGCGCGGTCGTAAGGGTGAATACAAAAAAGAATTAAAAGAATTACAAGCTAAGGGATTCCAGCGCGCAAAAATTGATGGCAAAATTTATGAATTAACCGAAGCCCCGACGCTCGATAAAAAATTCAAACATGACATTGATATAGTTGTTGATCGTTTAGTCATTCGTGATGATTTGGGCAATCGTTTGGCGGATTCTGTTGAAACCGCGCTAAAACTCGCCGATGGGTTATTGATTGTGGAACATGCCGATAATGGTGAACGCACCGTTTTTTCCGAAAAATTTGCGTGTCCTGTATCGGGATTCACCATTCCTGAAATTGAACCACGATTATTTTCGTTCAATTCACCGCATGGCGCGTGTCCCACCTGTGATGGATTGGGTGTGACCTTATATATGGACCCTGAATTAGTTGTGCCTGATGATTCTAAAACTATTGCCGAGGGTGCGATTGAACCATGGTCGAAAAATTTTGCGCGTTATTACATGCAAACCATCGAAGCTGTGTGCAAATCATATAAAATTCCGCTTCATAAACCATGGAACGAACTCGATAAAAAACATCGCGATATTATTTTGTACGGATCGGGCGAAAAAGATATTACATTCATTTACGAAGATGATGCACGATCATATAAAAATACAAAACCATTTGAAGGCGTGATCCCGAATTTGGAACGCCGTTTAAAAGAAACCGACTCCCAAGGCGTTGTCGAAGAATTATCCAAATATCAATCATCATCCAATTGCGATGATTGTAACGGCGCACGTTTAAAACCCGAAGCTTTATCAGTCAAAATTGCAGGAAAACATATATCCGAAGTCACCGCGTTTTCGATTGGTGATGCCTATGAATGGTTTGATAAATTGCCCAAACATTTGACTAAACAACAACAAGATATCGCGCATCGCATATTAAAAGAAATCAATGAACGTTTAACATTTTTGGTGAATGTTGGATTGGAATATTTAAATCTGTCACGATCATCCGCCACATTATCAGGCGGTGAGTCACAACGTATACGTCTCGCCTCACAAATTGGGTCTGGTCTGACGGGTGTTATGTATGTTCTCGATGAACCATCGATCGGATTACACCAACGCGATAATCATCGCCTGCTTGAAACATTAAAACGTTTACGTGATTTGGGTAACACCGTTTTGGTTGTCGAACATGACGAAGATGCCATACGATGCGCCGATTATTTGGTCGATATGGGCCCAGGCGCAGGTGTTCATGGCGGCACAATTGTGGCCGAAGGAACACCCGCACAAGTGTTTAAATCAAAAAATTCCATCACCGCTCAATATATGAATGGCACACGTGAAATTTCCATTCCTGCCAAACGTCGCACGGGAAAAATGCGCGGCAAAAAACCCGAAATTTTACGGGTTTTGGGCGCGCGCGGGAACAATTTGAAAAACATTAATGTTGATATTCCGCTCGGCACGTTTACCTGTATCACAGGCGTGTCGGGGTCTGGTAAATCAACATTTACATTAGACACACTATACAAAGCCGTTGCCAAAAAATTGATGAAGACGTCTGATATTCCTGCCCCGTATGATAAAATCGAAGGGCTCGAATATCTCGACAAAGTCATCGACATTGATCAATCACCCATTGGGCGCACACCGCGATCAAACCCTGCGACATATACGGGTTGTTTCACACCGATGCGTGAATGGTATGTCGGTATGCCTGAGGCCAAAGCACGCGGATATAACGCGGGGCGTTTTTCATTCAACGTTAAAGGCGGACGATGCGAGGCATGCGAAGGCGATGGCGTTATCAAAATTGAAATGCATTTCTTACCCGATGTATATGTGACATGCGAGTCATGCCAAGGTCGACGTTACAACCGCGAAACATTAGAAGTAAAATACAAAGATAAATCCATTGCCGATGTATTGGATATGTCGATTGAAGACGCCGCCGAATTTTTCAAAGCCGTGCCATCCATCCGCGATAAATTGGAAACATTAAAAGATGTCGGGTTAAATTATATTCGCGTGGGTCAAGCAGCGACCACATTATCGGGCGGCGAAGCCCAGCGCGTAAAATTAGCCAAAGAATTATCCAAACGCGCGACGGGTCA
>JBIICJ010000070.1:0-8169 GCA_044238965.1 Micavibrio sp.
GTCCTGCGTGAGATTTTTTATCGTATCAGGATCGTCAATAATTAAATCCTTAAGATCTGACGTTGTAACGCGCCCTGTCTGCGATTCTATTTTAGCGAGTTCATCAGAAATATATTGTGACGGCGTTTTGAAAATATTTAAAAATAAACAACCGATAATCATTAATGACAATGACAACCACAAACGCAAATCAGGCCTTTCGGCCTGATCTGAAAATTTTATAAAATCAAATATCATTTATATGATACCCGAAAGAATTACCCTGCCGCACGTTGCAAGATTGGTAAATCATTTGCATCATTTTGCTGTGCTTTTGATGCTTTACCAGAGAAGTCGGAGTTGTCTAACTTCCCTTTATGCGGCTTTTTTTCAGAGGAGCCTCCACGTGCTCCACCAACTGGGTTGATCTTACCATCGATGACAGCGCCTGATTCAACTGACAATTCTTTGTATGATACTGCGCCAACCACTGAACCTGTTGAACGAACAGTCAAACGGCCATTTACAGTTAATTCGCCTTCGAATTTACCAGCGATGGTTGCCTCTGAAATTTCAACTGTACCGTAGAACATACCTTTTTCAGCAATCTCAAGAACAGATGCACCTTTCAAAGCTGCTTCAACTGTACCTTCAACAACCAATGTGTCACATGATTCAATTTCACCTGACATAGTGATGCCTTCGCCGATTACTAAACGACGACCTGTAGCTTGCGCTGAACCTGCAGCTGTCGAAGATGCTGCGAAATTTGAATAAGAACCATATGATGGCATGCCCGCACGATTTGCTTGTGGAGCAGCAGGAGCCGCGGCTGGATTGCTGCGTTGAAATGGATTGCCGCCAACTGCTGGAATATCAACATTACGTGTTGCATCCGCTTGCTCGTTAGCTTGGTTGTTCGTTGAGTCGTTTGTTTGATTCATAGCATTTTCCCCCTGAGCTGTCTGGCTCGATGGCTGGTTGGTTGACGTGGGACGGTGAAACATTGAAAAACCCTCTTGCTTGGTTAAAAAGTTGCCCTATCGTTGCACAAAAAGTTGTTGCACAAAAATGTCGGATAACGCTTTGTTATCACAAAGTTTTTGGTAACTAACCTGTCCTTGAATAAAATAACTGTTAGCATGCCCCCGCGACAAAAGGCAAGGATTTTCCTAAATTTTTGGGCAATTTTATGGGTATATTATGGCCAAAATCATTGGGTTTCATGGAAATAGGCATAAATTTGGGCGGCGAGTTCGCCTGAAATGCCCTCGACCTTAGCAAGATCATCCAACCCTGCCTCCTGCACAGCCTTGGCCGATCCGAAATGAAGGAGCAAGGCTTTTTTCCGTTTCGCGCCAATATTGGGAATATCATCCAGTAATGATTGCCCAATTTGTTTCGTGCGGCGCGCACGGTGCGTGCCAATCGCGAAACGATGTGCCTCATCACGAAGCCTTTGCAGATAATGTAATAACGGATCATCAAATGGCAATTGAAATGGCGTGCGCCCATTCATATAAAATTCTTCGCGCCCTGCATTGCGATCTGGCCCCTTTGCAATCGCCATTACAGGCACATCTTGTTCAATATTTAATTCACGCAAAATTTCGGTGACGGCTGATAATTGCCCTGCGCCACCATCAATCAAAATCAGATCAGGCCATTCATCCGAATTTTTATCAACTTCATTTTCAATCGCACGACCAAAACGGCGTGTGATCACTTCGCGCATCATACCAAAATCATCGCTCTTTTTTGCATCCTTAATATTAAATTTGCGATAGGCAGATTTACGAAATCCTTCTACGCCTGCGACAATCATTCCGCCCACCATGTTTGTGCCGCTAATGTGTGAGTTATCATAAACCTCAATACGTGATGGCGCATCTTCCAAACCACATAATGCGGCTAATTTTTCCAATAAAATACGGTCACCCTTGCGTTCAATCATATAGCGCGCTAATGCATCATCGGCATTACGCGTAACAAATTCAATTAAACGCGTGCGTGACCCGCGCATCGGAAATGATATCGCCGTTTTCTTGATCTGTTCATCACGTGAATTTAAGGCATCTTGAATTAATCGCATTTGTGGCAGAGCTCGATCAATCAAAATTTCCGCAGGTGCATTTCGCCCCGCGTAAAATTGAATCAGAAATGATGATAAAATCTCTTCGGCTTTTTGCCCCTCATCATGAACAGGAAAATATGATCGATTGCCAAAATTTTGTCCATCACGGAAAAAGAAAACTTGAACACATGATTTACCCTCACGATAAGCCAACCCGAATACATCTGCGTTATCGATATAGGGTACATTGATATCTTGTTGCGATTGAATGGCGGTTAATGATTTAATACGATCGCGTAATGATGCCGCGCGTTCAAAATCCATGGACTCACTGGCCTTTTGCATTTGCATGGCAAACCTGTCTTGCACATCACGGCTTTTACCTTTGAGAAAATCACGCGCCTCAGATACTTGGTCGGCATATTGATCTTTGGTAACATATCCCACGCATGGCGCAGTGCAACGTTTAATATGATATTGCAAACACGGGCGTTTGCGCGATGCAAACACATGGTCAGAACAATTGCGAATTTGGAAAACTTTTTGCAACGTTAACACAGTCTGATAAACCGAAGATGCCGATGCAAACGGGCCGAAATACTCCCCTGGTTTTATTTGGGCCCCACGATGACGAACAATTTGTGGAAAATCATGATCACCTGTCATCAACACAAACGGAAATGATTTATCATCGCGTAATAAAACATTATAACGTGGTTTTAATTTTTTGATTAAATTTGCCTCAAGCAACAAAGCCTCAACTTCAGTATGCGTATGCACAAACTCCATATTGGTTGTTTGTGAAATCATACGCTGAATACGACCCGATACCATTTTCGGGCGCGTATAACTCATCACTCGTTTTTTTAATGACCGCGCTTTGCCAACATACAACACATCTTGTTTATCATTCAGCATGCGATACACGCCTGGCGAGTCAGGTAACATTTTCGCAAAGCCGCGAATGGTATCCGCGCCTCTTTCTAATAATGTTTTCGGTTTTTGGTTCGTGTTATGGTCGTTCATAATGATGTTCAGATGTAGGCGATTGGGAATAATTGTTCCAGTCTTGTTACAGGCTCTGTCAAAATCTATCCAAATTCTATGCAACTGTATGCCCGAATGCATATTTTACAAAATAAAGTTGACAAAGCCCCAAAATTTCTGCAATAACGCAATAGTTGATACAAATCAACTATGAGGTTGATGGTTTATTCGGACTTAAACTTTCTGGGGAGCCTCATAAATAAAAAACTGGGAGAAAGACTATGTCTGCGGACACACATAACGCGGCCTGTGCAACAGGTCGGCGCACGAGATTCTGCCCCCTATCAACAGGAGCAGAACCAAAAGCAAATGATAATCACAGAACCATTTGGCGTGCGCAAAATTTCGATGGAAAGAAATTTTTTAACAATAAATTCAATAACTTAAACTTTATTGATTGCAATCTAAGTGAATGTGAATTTCACAATTGTGTCTTTATCAATTGTCATTTTACCGATGTGTGTTTCGCGCATAGCCATTTTGAAAATTGCACATTTATAAACGTTTCTGGCGCGCATAACGATTGGATGCATACAAAATTTGAAAATTGTTGTATTTGCCTGCAAAGTTCGGTTTATTTTTCAACCTGTGGTTTATTTTTATTGCAATCAAATCAACTGGGAATTAAGGTAAAAATTAACGTATATTTTGCTAAAATTAAAGGAGAGATGAGAAATCTTTCATCCCAAAATCAACAGGTTAGGGATTGATATATGCGTATTTACTTTAAGATACCATTTGTGGGAGCAATATATTGCGAGATATCAACTATTTTTAGCAATATACACTTGTATTCTATCAACAAATGGCGTAATGAGTATGTAATTGACCTGCCATGGACACAAATCATATTCACCCCATGGCAACGGGCAACAAAACGCATAAACGGGCATAACATAACCACCACGACAGGTGCATTCTCCACAGCGGAGAGCAAACACAACAAAGAGATATGTATAAAACCGCATGAATTCAAATCCATCTCACACAGGGGCATCTCACACAACCACATCCCCCGCTCTGGCCATCCGCCCGAACATCGGTCTTGAAAGATTGCTTGATCTTTGGCGCGTGTTTCATGCCATCGATGCCGAATTTCCATTGCAATATATTATATGCCTGACCGAAATCGGCCGTGACGAAGGCCTGTCGCTCACCACCCTCGCCGAACGCACCAATTTATCGCTATCCACCATTTCGCGTATTGTCGGCGCATTATCCGATTACCGCCAAAATGGGCAACCTTTTGGCCTTGTCGATATCCAAATTTCGAAAACCGAACGCCGCCGCAAAGAACTCGCTTTGACCGATAAGGGCAAATTGATCCTCAACAACGCCACAAAGATCATTTCAACCCCTTGAAAACTTTCTCACTTTCCTATTTAGTATGTCCCACACGAAAGGGCCCGTGGCGGAACTGGTAGACGCACACGACTTAAAATCGTGAGCCGCAAGGCGTGCCGGTTCGATTCCGGCCGGGCCCACCATCCGCACAGCGGATTGCAAAAGGATTTATTGAATGTCCGACAGCGCAAAAGATCCCCACGAGCATTTTATCAAACAACGCCGCAATCTGGTTTTGATCAGTGTGTTTTTGATTCTAGTAAATTTAGGTGGAATTAAATTTGAGAATGTAAACATTCTTGGCAATACAGCGACGGTTCAAAACCCAAATCTTTTTTATTTTCTGATTGTTATATCATCGTTTTATCTCTTTTGGAGATATCACTCCGCATTTCTTTCAATTGATGGAAACGAGAAAATTAGAGAAGGCTCTCTCAATTATATTGAAAAGATTAAAGAATTGATGCTCATAGAGAAAATTTTAGATATTTTAAAAAGTGAGAATAATCATGAAAATGTTATTGAAGATATTATCTTTATAAGAAAATACGAGAGAAATAACTTACATTATAATACTAAGAACACTCCAACAATATGCTTTCACACAAGCGGTAATCATATATTATACAACCTAGCAAAAAGACATAGCTTTGAAACAGTAAAGCCACAAGAAGATATCGCACCCAGCGCTTTCATTTTTGATTTTAATGAAGCTGAATTCAAAAAAATTAAAAAATATATCAAATTAAAAATTTATCTTTTTTCTAAAGAGCATGGTGAATACATTTTCCCTTACTTTTTATATGGCGTTGCATTTGGTACTTTTATATTTCGATGCACTATGGCTCTATATACTCTAATTTTATCAACATGACCTCCGCCCTCATCTCCCCCGCTGATGCTTACGAATTACTCCAAATCAAACTTGGATCAGCGAAGCTGTTTGATGCGTCATATCCACCTGCGCAGAATATTCCTGTGATTGGTGGCGCGGTTGTATTTGATATTGATGATATCGCCGACCCGCAGAATGCTATGCCGCATATGTTGCCATCACCGCATTATTTCGCGCAAAAAATGCAGCAATTGGGCGTGACGAATAATGATACTATTTTAATTTATGACAACGCGGGCATTCATATGGCGGCCGCGCGCGCATGGTGGATGATGCGTGTGTTTGGCCATGATAATGTGCGTATTATCAATGGTGGCCTGCCCGCATGGATGAGTGCCAATTTACCCACCGTTTCCGCGCATACCGCGTCCTTGCCAACCGCGCAAATATTTGAAACACATTTCCGTGACCATTTGGTTGTGAATTTGAATGAGATGAAACACATTGTTGATACGCAATCCGCAACCATTATGGATGCGCGTCCCGCCGAACGGTTTTTGGGTATCGCACCCGAACCACGTGCGGGCATGCGCGCGGGCCACATGCCGCACGCGATCAACGTGCCGACGGGAAGTTTGATCGACGCTGCCACACACGGATTAAAAACCACGCCACCCCTGCCCGCATATGATTCGCAAAAACGCGTTGTGACCACGTGCGGAAGCGGCGTTACGGCCTGTGTTATTGCATTGGCATTGTTTGAGGCAGGGAAAACCGACGCCGCCGTGTATGATGGGTCATGGACAGAATGGGGACATGCGGATTCGCATACACAAATTGTTAACTGATATGCAGTATTATCATGGCTGAACTGTGTCATTTCTAAATACCAATTCCACGACTTCTTTCTTATTTTTCTTTCTATATTTAGTATTCAAAGTAATTATTGACCCACATTATTCATTTAATGTGGTTAATTACATGTAATGATAGGTCAAAGCGAATCATTTTTACTTTATTATTACTTTAAAATATAATCATTTACTTGGTTGGACGCGATATAAAGACGAATTGTCGCGAAAATGGATAAAATTTTCATCAAATTGTCGTTTTTTGCTTGCAATTGGTCGCGAGTTTGGGCATATTGATGACTACACACCCTCTATTACCGCCGTTTGTCCGGAGTACCCCAAAGGTCTCCGGACCTTTTTTTGTCCAGAATTCAGGCATTTGGCGGAAAACCTCCATTAAATCCCCCATAAAAAAGGCCGCACCTTTCGGCACGGCCTTTTTAAAAACAATAGGAAAAGAACGATTATTTCTTCTCTTCAGATTCCTTGTTAGCTTTTTCTTTTGCGGCAGCCTTCTCTTTTTCTTCCTTGGCTTTGGCATCTTGTTCCGCTTTGAATTTCTTCTCCGCGCCTTTTAACCACTCACGCATCATCGAAATTTCTTTCTTCTGCGCATCAATAATGCCCGCAGCTAATGTTTTGATTTCAGGGTCAGATCCTTTGCGTGCGGCAATTTTCGCCATATCAATGGCACCCTGATGATGAGGGATCATTCCCTTCACAAAATCGATATCGGCATTGCCCGTTGGCTCAATCATCATGTCTTCATGCATATTTTTCATCACGCCATCATAAATATTCTTTGGCATATCTTTCATGGCTGCCATATCGTGACCTTCATGATTAACGGCCGATTCTTTCATTTTCATTTCAGGCAATTCAACTGTTTTCCCTGCCAAAAATCCAAATGCAAAAATAGCAAAGAACAATAATAAGGCTTTACCTTTAAAAGGTTTCTTTTCGCAGCAATTTTTGTTTTCATCCATGGGCGCATGGGAATGGTTACAACAACTCATGATATTTATTCCTTTCTAAGTTTAAAAAAATAATGGCGATCTCGGCAGGAATCGAACCTGCAACCCTCTGCTTAGAAGGCAGATGCTCTATCCAGTTGAGCTACGAGACCGAAGTAATTCATTGGCGATTACCCAACCGATTCCTCGGGTGGAATATATTTGAAATTATCAACGTAATTGCGTGGCGTGATAATGCGATCTTGCGATGGGAGCACTGTGACGCCCCATCCCTTTTCATTTGCAAATGAAACCGCTTCCTCGCATGTATCAAATTTTAAACGCACCTGATTATTTGTATCTGTGGATGACGCCCATCCCATGAGCGATTCAGGCGCGCGTGATGATTCAAGTTCATACTCCAAAACCCAATGGTGCGTTTTGGCTTTGCCCGATTGCATGGTTGATTTACATGGTTGATAGATTTTGACGTTCATGAGAGGGATATTAGCCCGAAATTGATTAGGAAAAAATGAAAATCTTGAGAGAATTCAAAGGAATATATAGATAATGGTCGGAGTGGAGAGATTCGAACTCCCGGCCCTCTGCTCCCAAAGCAGATGCGCTACCAGACTGCGCTACACTCCGAACCGAGAGAAGGTTTTAGCCAATAAAATTCATTTAGTAAATAGGCTATATTTCACTAAATCGCCCTTTTCTATCCCTAATTTAGCTGACTGACCGCCCAAAATCTCTAAAGTAGCCCTGACAGGCCCGCCCGATGGTAACGGGGTTAGGTCATGCGGTTTAGCGTTTTCCACGATATGGGTGATTTTTCCACTCTGATCTATAAATAAAATATCAAGCGGAATAAGGGTATCTTTCATCCAAAATGTCTGAAACGAAACCTCTTCAAATACAAATAACATACCAGCATTTGGTTTTAAAGTTTCGCGATTCATCAATCCATGACGGCGTTCAATTTCAGTATCTGCAATTTCTATTTTAAATTTATGTTTTTTACCCTCGATCGTTTGAATGATTAAATCGGACATATGTTTCTGCTCTTTGACATTTGCGAAACTA
>JBIICJ010000084.1:0-5620 GCA_044238965.1 Micavibrio sp.
AAATTCTTTGGTACGATCACCGCCGATCAAATAACATTGCGTGCCGATCCCATCAAACTCATTATCTTTTTTCGCGACCAACCCTTGGTAGGCCATTTCACCCGATGTTAAAATGGCGGAATATAAATCAGGCGTGATACCAATTTCTGCCAAATATTTTGCATTCACATCATTGCGATTAATTGTATTGGATAAAATAAGAACAAATTTTTTGCGTGCGCGCAATTCACGCAAACAATCGACCGCGCCTTCAAAGACATCTTTGCCATTATGAAGAACACCCCACGTGTCAACGATGAAACCCGTGTAACTGTCTGAGATATCCGAAATACCTTGTAAAAACTTAGTCGTGCGCATGCGAGCAGAATTCTCCCTGCCTTATTTTAGCAAGTTCTAAGGATATGTCACCCGTCTTTATCGGTTAATTTAGCTTTGAATTACGTCCAGAAATATCACATAACAAGGCATAAACACGGCCAATTTGGCTGGTTGAGAATGTTGTTGCCAATAAATCGCCATGATCATTGCTTTGCGCTTGGGCAAATAACTCTTCAAATTGACGGATATAACGTTGAACATAGTTGCGGAATTCACCATCTTCGCTGAATTTCCGTTGCGCGCGTGGCATATCAATGCCTGCCGATAATTCCATCAAGCGTTTGGTAAAGGACGACATATCGCCTTTTTGATATTGTTTCCAAATACGTTCATCAACATCGGTTTCCAAATGGCGTGCGACATCAACAGCGAGTGAATGTAAGCTTTCGACGACAAATTTTGCTGATGATAAGAACGCATCACGCTGGGTGCGCAGTTGTGTTTCCTTCACGCGTTCGGCATAGGTCGCCACATCTTGTACCGCTTTGTACAATGTCACCGATTGACGCGCGAACGCACCTGCCGCATCTTCGGCGGTATCAACTGCCTTACGTGCGACTGAATTCAAACGCTCTGTTTCATCAGAAATTTTTGCCTGACTGACATCCAATGATTGAATAAGACTTTGACCAATATTGCGCGCTTCGTCTGCTTTTAATGATAATTTTGAAATTTGATCGGCCATTACATCAACGGTTTCACCCGACACACGTGCCACCAATTGTGCCTGTGCTTTCAAATCATCGTTATAAGTTTGTGTATTGCGCAACGATGCCTTCATATATTCATCAACCTCACGCACGCGGATGGCAATGGCATCATTGGCGCGTTGTAAATCAAGCAAGGTTTGTTTTGATTGGTCGGACATTGATAATGAATGATCTTTGATATCAGACAATAACCGAATTGATTTTTGTACCTGATCTTCCGATACGTTCAATAAACGCTGCGCCTCATCATGGTAACGTTTGGTAACATCGGATACTCTGTCAGAACTCTGATCAGCACGTTCGGAAATTAAATCAGCCGTACGAGAGAATTTCGATGTAACATCTTCCAATTGTGCCAACGCCTTGCCAACGGATTGACCGATATCATCGGTGCTAAGACCAAAGATACGTTGCATTGCCTCGACCTTTAACCGCACTTGGTCGGTCAATAAATGCATATGATCAGCCTGATCTTTCAAACCAGATTGTAAATTTGATAATGTTTTATCGGCTTGGTTGGCGGTTGTTTCCACACGTTCAACGGTTTGTGTTAGATCATTTGTTAAACCTGTTAAATTACGCGCCACATTTTGTGATTGTTCATTCAAATTTTCAAGACGTGAATCGAGTGCTGCATTCACTGCATCAAAACGCCCCAAAATAACATTCGATGTATCTTCGTAATTACCGCGCAATGAGGCAAGACGCATTTGCGCCACATCCGCCTTAGTAATCGCATCTTCCAAAATCGGCATGGTTGATTTTGCCGTATCTTTCAATGTCAATTCCATGTTTTGCAATGTGATTTGTGTTTGCGCTGATTGTGCCGCCAAGGCCAATAATTGTTCAAGCACAGATTGTTCAAGTACGCGCATATCATCAATCGCTTTGCGAGATTTATCGAGTGAATCATCGCCCGATTTATTAAGCAACGCCACAATATTTTCTAAATCACCTGTGGTACGCAGCACAAGAGCTGATAATTGCGCCGATTGATCGCGCACGCGTGATTGAATGACATCCATACGATTTTCGGTTGTATCCACAAATTCGGTAAATTTCGCTTTATGGTCATCCAATCCTGTATCCAAACTTTTCGCGTGCGCCAATAAATGACCAGTCGTATTGGAAATATTTTGCGCCTCAACTTTCATACGTTCAGCAATATTTTGTGCATTAGACACCATGGTTTCGGATACACGTTCGACATCGCCCATACGTTCGGTAATAATTTTCTGTGCTTCGGCCGCGCGCGATGTCAATAAATTAGCCATTGTATCAACAACCGCCATTGGTTCAGAAATTTTCTGTGTCAAATTACTGGTTGCACCCTGTAACCGTTCAGATGCTATATCCAATTTCGCCACACTGGTATCTGTCACGGCAACTAAGTCTTGGTTACGTTCGGTTAATGATTCCATAAATTCACGTAAAGAATTTTCGCGTGATTCTAATGATGCCATCATTGACTCCAAACGCGCAAATTGACCTGATACACCATCAATCATTGATTGAATTTTTTGCTCGGCCTGTTTGACCATGGTTTCGCTGGATTGGTTAGCCTCAGTCACACTACGTTCAATTTGTTCGCGTGTTTTGCGTACCGCATTGGTAATGGCATCAGAACCTGAAAGCGCCATCGACAATGCTTCACCCAATTTGTGTGATGCATTTTGACCAACGGAATCAAGATCAGATGTTTTTGATGATAATTCAGCAACTGCTTTGTTTAACACTTCACTTTGAGTTGTGATCTTTTCATGCACATTTGCATTACGCTCTACCAAATTATTTAAAGTCTCTTCTTGGCTTGCGATCAATGTTGTTACTGATGAGAGTGATTCTTTTGAACGTTCCGTCAATTGTTCAAAACGATTAATATTTTGCGCAATCGTGTTTTCAAAATTCTGGCTTTCGTTTGCAATGCGTGATCCTGCTTCAGATAAGAACGAAGCCTGTGATGTTAAGCTCGCCTGCGCTTTCGCAATTTTGTCTGCAACGCTGTCCACTTCGGCAGATGTTTGATTTGCCTTTTGTAAGATATCATTTGTTGCTTCTGTCCACCGCGCAACGCCTTCAGATGATCCATCTTGAATATTTTTGGTGCGCTCTTCTATTTTTTGCGTCAGCGACAATAATTGTTCGGCACGCGCATTCAATGTTTCAGACAAACGATCAATGTGGAATTCGGTTTTTTGTGATACGCCTGCAAAATCACGAATTTCAGAGCGAAGACCCTGACGTGCGCGTTGAATGGCCTTAATCGCCGCGCGTGATGATGATGACATTTCAACCGCTTGTGACACTAATAATTGAATATCGGCATTAATTTGATGCGCTTGATCTTGGGTGGGGAATAACAAACGTTGCAATTCACCGCGCAATGCCTCGGCATATAATGTGGCATCTGATCGCCGTTGCCATGATGCCAGCACCAACCAAATAATAGCCACAGGCGCAAGGATAGCCGCGACAATACCGCCAAATGTAAATGGCGATGATAAAACAGATGCGATACCCCCCTGAAGTTTGAATAAATAGGATACGGAGTAAACGAGCCATGCGATCGTGACAAATGCACCCACCGCATGCGCGATTTTTAATGTGGCGGGAGTAGTAACGGGTGCAGACGCGCGCGCAGTGGCGCGTGATTGGGGTGATCCGAATAAATCATCATCTTGATCATTCGTATCAATGCCAGAATTCTGAGCTTGCCGTTCCGATGAAATGCGCCAGTTACGCAACGCAGGTTTTGTTCCTTGGAACACGCGCGCCGATGGTGATGGCGATGCATTCGATAAAGCTTGCGCAAAATCTTCGCGATCTTCGCTTGAGTCTTGATTTAATTGTGCTTTTAAATGATACGGCGTCATGCGCACACCCTTATGTGATTGCGGTCAAAATTTAGATGAACTGGAATGATTAAGTCATTGCATGCGTTCACATTTTTCTCAAGAAATGAATAAAGTTATCCCCGTCATTTAAACGGGGACACACATAAGTAACCGCTAAAATAATGGGCGTAAAACCAGATTATTTTTTCAATAATCCCATTTCGATAAGATAGGCTTTGGTATCGCGTTTCAACTCTGGCGCGAGCAAATAAAGCGCAATAATGTTAGGAATAGCCATAGATAAGAACACCGCATCGGCAAAGCGTACGACATTGGTTAACGATGATGCCGCCCCGACCACCACAAAGCATAAGAATATTATGCGAAATGCGATAGCGGTGGATTTGCGCTCCCCAATTAAGTATCCCAAACATTTTTCACCGTAATATGAATATACAATGATGGTGGAATACGCGAATAAGAATACAACCATGGTTAGTACATAATCAAACCATGGGAACACGGTTTCAAACGCCGCCGACGTTAAGGCAATGCCCTCGACACTTCCATTTGCATCCACGCCCGAAATCACAATCACAAGTGCCGTGATCATGCACACAAAAAACGTATCAAGGAACGGCCCCAAACCACCCACCAAACCTTGGCGGACAGGATAATTTGTTTTGGCGGAGGCTTGGATAATCGCCGCGGTGCCAATACCTGCTTCGGTTGCAAAAAACGCGCGTTGCATGCCTGCGATAATCGCGCCGATGAATCCGCCCCATCCCGCTTCCAAACTCCACGCACTCGTAAAGATAGATGAAACCGCAGGAATAATGTTTTGGTAATTCACCGCGATCACCGCAAACCCTGCGAGGATATATAACCCCGCCATGGCAGGCGTTAATTTTGATGTCACGCGAGCCAATGATTGCACACCGCCCAATGTGACGAGGCCAGCAAGTACAGCCAAACCAATGCCGAACATCCATGCTTTTTCAAACAAGAAACTTTCAGTGCCGCCAGTCGCATATAACACTTGTTGATAGACTTGGTTGGCCTGAAACATATTGCCCGCACCGATCGCGCCCGCCAAACAAAACACCGCATAGGCCGCCGCCATAAATAACCCAAGCGTCTTTAAATTGCGTTGTTCAAACGCCGCACGAATATAATACATCGGCCCACCTGATACTTCATCAGGACGTGATGGATCGGAAAATGTACGGTATTTTAAACCCATCGTGACTTCGGCATATTTACTCGCCATGCCAAATAATCCCATCAGCCCCATCCAAAACGCCGCGCCCGCACCGCCTATGGTCACAGCAACAGCAACGCCTGCGATATTTCCCAACCCAATTGTTGCCGACAAACATGCCGCGAGTGAGTCAAAATTTGAAATTTGTCCCTTGGCATCTGGTTCATGAAATTTTTGACGCAAACAATCAAAGGCATGTTTAAAATGACGGAGATTTAAAAAATTGAGATAAAAGGTAAAGAAGAATGCCGCCGCCGCGAGCCACACCACAATAAAGGGAATTTTTTTGACAACGGGTTCGCCGCCCTCAGTCACAGGATCAAATGAAATGGTTGCGCTCCACATGATCAATGTTTCGGTCACATCGGCCAAAACTTTAAATCCATTATCGATGATCTGATCAATACTCATGATATATTCCCCCAGAATATGTTTAC
>JBIICJ010000121.1:0-16145 GCA_044238965.1 Micavibrio sp.
AACACGATGAGTTGTGTCGGCAACTGTACCTGTATCGGCGAAATCAGTGGCTTGTGTGAAAACGGGCGATACAGCATAGCTGAAATAATGTCCCCATCCATCTTTGGTATATTCAAAGGGAATGTTTAAAGTTTGATAAGGAACAATACCGCGTTGTCGTGCAATGGCAGAACAATCGCCAACACCGGGACGCGTACTTGCGGTTGGTTGATTAATACCCCATTCAAACCCAAATCGCCACGGTTCTTGTCCGGCAGGTGGAACTACTGCCACGCGCGCTGTTACGATTGAAGGATCTGCGGGGCAAGGAATACGATTATTTGTTTCCGCGTAACGGGATAATGCGCTGACAATAAAATGTATGCGTTCTTTGGTTACGCCAATGGCAACTTGGTCACGATTTTTGTTATATAAGCTTAAGGCCGCACCTAACATCACACCCGCAATAATTACCACCACAGCAATTTCAATGAGAGTCATACCTGACTCATGGCGTGGGGTATTAGCGGTCATGTTTATTCCTATTAGAGTGTTGGACTATCAGACAGTCTAAACATCATATAGCATGTTTTGTTATCAGATGAAACATAGGTATTTGGATCTGTTTTACATCCATCATTATTAGCAAGAAAATTGGCAGCGCCAGCAGCACGGATATTACCCCACGCAGGTTTTCCATCATCATATTTACGATCCATGATCATTGCATCGCGGGGACTAATGACGGGAGATGTATCGGCCGCCACGTAAGGTTGGTTTTGCCATACCAGCCAAATACCCTGTAATTTAGCAGGCTGACCTGCGGCATAACATAAATCTTGGTTAATAGAGCGCACCATTAAACTTCCACCTGCTTTAGGGGCCGGTGGATTTGGATTTTCACGCAATCCAGCTTTGTTTAAATGTTGCCAAAATTGTTGGTATTCACCATCTGTTCCGCCTAATGCATATGAACTGGTAATGGGTGCATTGGGTGTTCCAATAAATGTATCACCATTTCCATTGATACACGCACCCGAACAATTTTGCAGGCGTGTTGTGGCGATCAACATGTCACCAGGAAGTGCATTATATTTTTTCTTAAAAGCATCAAATGCATTTTTGGTTGTTTTAATTTCTGTTTGCAAGGCTTGCTTGCGAACAGATTGTAACATATCTGTCCCTTTGACAACCGCACCCAATGCAAGCCCAACTAAGACGACAACAATCGCAATTTCAACAAGGGTAAACCCTTTGTTTTTACGGTTTGCATTTGAATACATTTTATTATCCTTTCAATTTCGAATCATCACGCAGGGCATGCGCCGCCGAATGTCGGTGGCGGTGGCGGTGTTGGTGCCGTACAGGAAGAGTTTGTACCACCACCTGATCCTGTGCAAGACCATGTCCATGGGCCCGATCCTGTAACTGCCGTTGCAGTTCCTGTCGCGCACAGGCCAGCCGCAGGTGCCGTGCTAGTTACGACATTATTCGCTGTACCACATGTACCTTGAACGACTGATTGTGATGAACAAGCGATAGCTGTCCCACCATTTAACCCGCCACACGTCCATGTATATGGACCTGTACCACCAACAGCGCCCGCAGATCCTGCAGAACATAATCCTGATGATGGTGCAGATGAAGAGAATGCGCCATGTGCCGAACCACATTCACCATTAACAGTTAGGTTAGAGGAGCATGATGCATTTGTACCGCCATTAATGCCATTACAATTCCAATTAAATGGTCCTGCACCAACGATAGCGGTTGAATTACCAGTTGCACATAATCCAGATGATGGTGCAGTGTAATTACTCGATCCATTTGCAGGGCCGCATGTTCCATTAATTTGTTGAGGCGCTGAACATGATGCATTTGTTCCGCCATTGATACCATTACAATTCCAGTTCCATGTATTGCTGGAATTTGTAACAGAAGTATCGTTACCTGCTGAACATAAACCTGGATTTGTTGGCGCGGTGGGTGTGCTGACGCTATTGTCTGTTCCGCATACCCCGTTGATGGATCTATTCGCATTACAATTTGCTGTTACACCGCCATTTGTTCCTGCACATGTCCATGTCCATGGGCCTGAACCTCCAACGGCAGAGGCTGTTCCCGCAGAACATAATCCTGTTGCGGGCGCTGTATAGAAATTACCATTATGTGATGCACCACATGAACCATCTGTCCGCAGCGGAGCAGAACATGATGCGTTTGATCCGCCATTTGCGCCATTACATGACCATGTAAATGGTCCTGAACCTGTAACGGCAGTTGTTGAACCCGAAGAGCATAATCCAGTTGATGGTGCAGAATATGCGCCAACACCATTCGCGGCTCCGCATGTTCCATTGACTAACACGGGCGCAGAACACGCCGCATTTGTTCCCCCACCTGATCCATTACATGACCATGTCCATGGGCCGCTTCCCGATACAGGTGTTGCAGTTCCTGCTGAACATAAATTTGATGATGGTGCAGATCCAGCTCCAGTCCCGTTTGCAGATCCGCAAGATCCGTTAACTGGAGCGGCAGCCCGTGTTGCAGAACAACTACCATTTGAACCGCCACCTGATCCATTACATGACCATGTATATGTGCTAGGGTTAGTTGTCACTGCAGTTGCTGAACCCGTGCTACATAAATTCGATGATGGTGGCGTTGAAAACGGGAATGTGCCGCCGTTCGATGTACCACATGTACCATTTACAACTGGGGGCGCCCGTGTTGCAGAACAATTGGCATTTGTACCGCCATCCGTTCCACCGCAAACCCAACTATATGTTGTTCCTGTAGTTGAAATTGGAGTTGGATTTCCTGCATTACATAAATTCGATGATGGCGGTGTTGCATTCGGGAATGTGCCACCGTTTGATGCACCACAGGCTCCATCAACTGGGCCTGCCGCTATATTTGCGTAACATGATGCGTTTGACCCACCGCCAGATCCGTTACATGACCATTTATAACGCTCATCAAATGTGTCTGTTATTACGGCGCTCGCTGAACCTGTATTACATAGATTCGATGATGGTGGTGATGAGTATGTGCCAACATGTGATGTGCCACATGATCCGTTAACGGCGGCAGCAGCGCGCGTTGCTGTACACGACGCGTTTGAACCACCGCCTGATCCATTACATGACCATGTATATGTTCCTGGGTTTGTGGTCACGGCGGTTGCTGTTCCCGCACCACATAAATTTGTTGATGGTGGTGTTGCATTGGGGAATGTACCACCGTTCGATGTGCCACATGATCCGTTGACTGGCCCGCCACACAAAATATATCCAGATAGGACAGCTGAGTTAGTACTTACTTGTTGATCGCTAGCAGCATAAGGGCTTCCAAAACAACCAGAGTAAGTTGGTGACGGTGTTCCAGTGATAACACAAAGTCTCGCTGCGAGTTGTCCTTGATATGGCCCTTCATCATATATAATATCATAGCAGTCGTACCCACCACTGCACACGCCATTAGATCGCGAGCAAGTGCCTGAGTTCGAACCGCCACCGGAGCCTTGGCAGACCCATGTACGGGTTGTGCCGCATGATGTTTGGCCATTATCACTAATCGCCGTACCCGCAGAGCAGCCGAGCGCAACCGAGTTGTTACAGCTACCGTTTACAGCGCAGACACCGTTCGAGCGTGAGCATGTGCCGGAATTAGAGCCGCCACCCGAGCCCTGGCACACCCATGTACGGGTTGTGCCGCATGATGTTTGGCCATTATCACTAATCGCCGTACCCGCAGAGCAGCCGAGCGCGACGCCGTTGTTACACGAACCGTTAACGGCGCACACGCCATTATTGTGTGAACAGTTTGCAGTTGAACCACCGCCTGATCCAACACAATTCCATGTGCGCGTTGTCCCGCAAGATGTTGCTCCATTATCCGATGCAGCAGAACCTGCCGAACATACGCCAGGTGTTCCAGAACATGATCCGTTGACGGCGCACGAGCCATTATTGTGTGAACAGTTTGCAGTTGAGCCACCACCTGATCCAACACAATTCCATGTGCGCGTTGTCCCGCAAGATGTTGCTCCATTATCCGATGCAGCAGAACCTGCCGAACATACGCCAGGTGTTCCAGAACATGATCCGTTGACAGGAACAACAGCAACAGGTGCGGAGCATGACGCGTTTGAACCACCGCCTGATCCATTACAATTCCATGTCCATGGGCCCGAACCACTTACTGCTGTTGGCGTTCCCACGGAACATAAATTTGATGATGGTGCACTCGATACCGCAACACCATTTGCCGATCCACAGGCACCGTTATCAGGAGTACATACACACTGATATCGATCCCATGTATATGCTGTTTGGCCAAAGCTATCCATCTCACAGGTTGAGGCGTTCATTAAGCAATTTGGATGGGGCGATCCGGTACAATCTGCGCCCTCTGTACAATAGGCCATCGCAGGAAATGAAGTACAACCAGCGCAAGGTGAGTAACTTACCGCACCACAATTCATATCAAAAGTAGCAAACATAATGTCCGGTGATGTTGCATATTGTCCCTGTGATTCCCATGTACAGCCCGCTTTTGCAGATAGGGGATTAAAAATTGTAAATGCAAAGCAAAGACAACAGAGCGCAAAAAATTTCGATAAACAGAATTTTGAAAAAGTCATATACGGATCCCCTACAAATCCTATTTTAACATTTATAACTTTAATAAAATGCTAACGAATTTTAACCGATTTGGACAGGAGCAAAAAGTAATAGGCTTATTAGATGATACTACTATTCTTTATATTCACAATTATATTGGGCACGCGCCACCAAATGACGGTGGCGGGGGCGCAAGAGGTGCATTACATGATTGTGTACTGCCTGTATTGATCCCAATACAATTCCATGTCCATGGGCCCGTACCTGATAATGCAGATGTAGTACCCGCAGAACAAAGTCCGCCACCTGGTGCAGTAGCAGTGGGCGTTCCATCGGCTGGGCCACATTGTCCATGAACTATTTGTGGCGCTGTGCAAGATGCATCTGATCCACCAGATATTCCTTGGCATGACCACGAATATGTGTTGGCAGCCAATGATACAGCGGTTTCATTTCCTGCACTACATAAACCTGACGATGGTACAGTCTGTGTGCTAATTCCCTGTACGACACCACACACTCCGTTCACAGAAGATGAGCAAGCGACATTATTAAAGGAACAATTTGCAGTTGAGCCGGTACCATATCCTATACAATCCCATGTACGAGTTGTACCACATGATATTGATCCATTATCTGATGAAACTGAACCTGCATCACACATACCCGGCGTAGCCGAACATGATCCGTTGACATCGCATAAATTTTCATGAACACAATCGACGGTATTTCCACCATCTAATCCATTACATTTCCATTCTCTAGTATCACCACAAGCAACAGGTCCTGTATCGTTAGAAATTATACCTGTGGTACAAACACCAGGTGTTGGCGAGCATGATCCATCGATAGGGAGGGGGGCAGCAAGTGGTGCAGAACATGATGCATTTGTACCACCACCTGATCCGTTACACGCCCATGTCCATGGGCCTGAACCACTTACTGCGGATGGCGTTCCCGCAGAGCATAAATTTGATGATGGAGCACTCGATACCGCAACACCATCCGCAGATCCGCAAGTCCCATCATCAGGGGCGCATACGCACTTATATCGATCCCATGTATCAGCTATATAACCGTTATAATCCATCGTACAGACGCCAGGATTTATTAAGCAATCGGGATGAGGTACCCCGTCGCAACTTTCTCCTTCTGAGCATGATGCCATTGCAGGAAACGAAGTACAGCCCATGCAAGGTGAATTATATACCGCACCACAATTCGAATCAAAAGTGTCCATAATATCCGGGGATGTTGCATATGGCCCCCAATATTGCCATGTACAGCCCGCATTTGCTGATTGAGGATTTAAAATTGTAAATGCAAAGCAAAGACAACAGAGCGCAAAAAATTTTAATGAACAGAATTTTGAAAAAGTCATGATATGGATGCCTTCTAGCTATTTTTACATTTATAACTTTAACAAAATGCTAACAAATTTTAACCGATCTGGATGAGGGGAAGAGGGAGTGGGGTTTATTAGATCTTTCTACTATTCTTTGTGTTGAGTATGCTGTCAAATGACGGTGGTGGTGCGGCGCCGCAAAGTTAAGCTTCTACCGGCATAATTTGCTCATTCATCCCCATATAGTTGCCGACGAATTAAATAAAACCAAAACCAGTATAATCAAAAATATTTGTTTAAGGCCCTGCACAGCTTTGCTCCTCTGATGCAAACATCGCATCACTTGTTTCAAAGCCTAAGATATCATCAGCAGGTTCAAGACACATTTGATAACTTGTATTATTATCAACATTCGTGCCTTCGCAGGCGGTGGTTGTGGCGCCCACGCGTGCGCCTGTATCAACATCATACGCACCATTTTCGTCGTTACCATGGCTTACTAATACATATGCAATTCCAAGTGGCGTAGTGGTGGGTGATGGATAAACAGTTGGATCAATAATGCTCGCTTCAAATGGCGTGGCTGCGGATGCTAAATCTCCAGCAACCATTGAACTACGATTTAATGGCAGGACATTATTTCCCGCTTGATCCAAAACTTGTAAATCATTTCCGATAACACTCCCTGCGCAACAGAACCCAGCCTTTTCTGGGTTGGTGGGTGCCACATCAATAATGGGGGGTGTGGCGTCAATATCAATTGGACGGCCATTCGCATAAAACCATTCACGAGTACGACATTTGACATGAACGCTGGTTTGTGCGGCAACGCTTGATAATGTAAATGCAGGTGATACAGCATAAGTAAGCGTATTACCCCATCCATCAAATGCTAATGTTCCCGGAATGCCAAGCGTGTGAAAGGGAATCATTCCCGTATTGGACGCACAACGAAATCCAGCCAAACCCAATGCTGTTCCATTGCCAGCCTCAAACCCATAAGTAGCATCCATCAGGGGTGTTGCAGGACATGGGATACGATTATTTTGTACGGCATATTCAGCCAAAGCCTTTTTAATAAGTTTTATTTTTTGTTCGGTTTCAATACGCTTGGCTGCCTCAATTAATGGCAATGCAAAGTTGACTGACATAGTAATTAAGACGGCTGTTATCACAACAACAACCGACATCTCAATCAGGGTAAACCCCTGTTGAGATTTATTTCGATTAATTCTTGTTAACGGTAATTTCATTGAACATTCGAACATCGAGAACATGCATATCTTTCTTCGTATAATATCCCTCGGCAATTGGTTTGGCAAAGGTCATGTTCCCAACACGATTACCATCAGCAACATAGCTATGATAATCCTCGACCGTGAAATTGTAAACGGGCTCAACCGTTGACAGTTCATGTTTGGTTACTTTCTCGGTACTACCATCGGCTTTGATTAATTCATCACCGATTTTCAGATCAGCAACAGCAACCATACCTTTGGTTGTCTTATATTTATGCGTTCCCGTCACACGAGTATCATTCAACACATATGTTTGTTTTTTATCCATTTCAAAAACATGTGACACACGTTTTGGTTCTAATGGCGCGTTGTCTTTTGTTTTATCAAACGACATCACCATATCGCCAACTTTGAGATCTTTGATAAATGTCTCAGAATTATCGGCCATTAAAACCTTAGTTTCGGCAACAAAGCAACCACCGCCGCCTTCGAAACCGCCACCGCCACCGCCGCCGCCACCACAGGTGGTACAAGGGGGAACAGGAGGCGGCGCGCCACCAGTCGGCGCGCCATATGATAATTTCAATTCATACCACGCATTGACGTGGAATAATGGATCGGCGGTTGTTGTGGTCACACCAAAATAATAAGTTGTGTTAGCCGCAAGCGCAGCGACTTTAACTGTATTATTCGCAGCTGCGGCTTCGACATTCGCAGGTGAACAATTTAGTAATTTATTGCGTCCTGCAAGTGACGTTGATGTTTGCCCACCCGGAAGGTTGCCTGCAATCGGTGTAATCGGCGCTGTTCCGCATTGGTTATTATTATAACCCCCCGTTGAAACAGAGAAAGTTACGCGGTTTGCAGGATCAAAAAGTGTATTCCTGTCGGTACTAATATACATTCCCATATGTTCAAAGAAAGCACCACTTAACACACCATCTTGCGTTTCGGCACATCCTTTCCATGTTACATACATATCAACGGCATTCCCCGTTCGAACCGTAGATACAGCTTGGCCAAGCTGTGTATTGCTGTTTTGACGGCTGATTGGATGTTTATTGGGGAATGGAAGACTGCTGTTTGTGCTACTACGAGGCCCAGGGAAACAGTTTGCAGATTGCTGATAATCAATCCGAATACTATCCTGCCAACGCGCCGCATCTGGATCAGATACCGTCCATAATGTACTATTCACAGGCGCACTTGTGCCAACATTAATTAATTGTTTTGTAGATTGGTTGAATTGATAGGTGCGTCCATTTGATGTCGCGCCACCATTATCAATCATGCCCCAATCAATAAATTCCCAATCCGCAATAAATTCAGGAACGGGGTCAGGATCGGTTGGATCTGTTTTGGGGGCTGGTGCAGGCGCGCATGAGCAATAGGCATATGTACCTGATAAATCACCGTTATTACATGTTCGGGTTTGTGTTGAAGTACATGTTCCTGTTGCTTGTTCATAAAACGTACCTGCAGATGAACCATGAGCAATGTTACTTCCTGTACAAGGATTAAAACAGCTTGCCGCCGTACATTGTAATGAGGCCATATTGATCGATGGCGCTGTTGTTGGTGGGGTTGCGGCATCAGAGGCGGCAAACCAACTACCATTGTAACAACGTAATAATTGTGAAGCTGATGTTGTATCTGTTAATGTTGCGCGGTCATCATGCGGATATGTTTTACTACAAGCGGTACAGCTAGCAGCAGGGTTTACACTACAGCGATCGTATTTTGTGGGTACGGAATATACAGGGGCAACGCCTGTTACGGCATCAACCACAGTTCCATTCTCACATCGTACACGGTTATATGTACAGGATGATCCAAAACCCACATATCCTGCGTCAGCAATATCCAATTCAAAACCATGGCCCAAGGTTACTGATTTCGGCGCGTTTGTTAATTGATCCATGATATTAAATGTACAGCTATTTAATCCCGAAACCATGTTATTAATTGGTGCAAGATTGGCCACACGCAAACATCCATTGCCGCCCACTTTGGCAAGCAACTGGTCTGTGCGATATACAACCGTTATATCATCTGATGCGTTATCTTTTTGTCCTGTAAAATCAATCAATGCCCCGCCGCCCAATTGATTATTAATGGCAGATTTTGGATTTTCTAAAGATCCTGCAGTCGCCTGAAGTACGTTAAAAATTTCGAGGTCAGATGCGCCAGCAATGTTTGTAACCAATTCCCCTGTTTGCGCATTAAATGTACCCATGTTGCGCGTGGTGCGAGGTTGTCCTTTGATAAACGCAAATTTTCCGTTTGATCCATGGCTGATTAAGCTCACAGCAACGCCAGTTGCACGGTTCATGGTTGATATACCGCGATTATTACCCTTGGTCATCGGATCAGCAAAATCACCTGTGCGGCCACTATTTTTATCTTCAACCCATTTATTGGATGAACTGACAGGGGATGTAACCCATCCTGCATATCCTAAATTAGTCACTGTTCCTTGATATTGTGTAGGCGCAGAAATTGTTTCATTCCATTGTGAAATATCATTAGGGTCAGCAACATCCGCGCCTAATGTCGCTAGATATTCAGGTTTTGGTGCGGCATTACAACAGAACAAAGCTTTGGCGCGGTTAATGTGATTGCCCTCACCATCATACCAATTTAATGTACGACACGCATCATGAACGTCGTCTGTCGTTTGGTTGGTTGCGGTCATCATATTGGGGTCTGTGTTGTCTAAAGTAAGGTGAGGCGCTGGTTTATAGGTGAAATAACGTCCCCATCCATCCATCACTTCTTCTTCGGTTAAACCTAATAATTTCCACGGCACAACACCAACGGCTTCAAAATTATTGTCCATAGCGGCGTCTCTGTTGAAACATTTACCGTTATTCATTTCTGTGCCTTGGGCGGCGCCAGCCGCGGCGGGATCTGCCCCACAGGGAACACGGTAATTTTTTTGCGCATATACAGATACCGCATCAACAATTTTATCCATGCGTTGACGGGTGATATCTGCCTTAAATTCATTCGAGAAATGCGTGGCGCTGATTGCTCCTGCGGCAACGGCAAAGCCGACCAGTGTAATCACTAATGCGATTTCAACGAGTGTAAAGCCACGATTCTTTGCCATTTTACTGATCCCCTATATTTATAGACAGGTATGCGGAGCCTTAAGATAAAGCTCCAGATACTATTATTGTCTAAAATTTTAAAGAAATCCTAAAGAATTATAAAAAATCTGTCAGACGGAGCCTTAAAAGCTTCACAGACGAGGCATAAGCGGCCTCTAACTGGGTTTCATAGTTCTTTTGTTCCACGGAAGTGGCGGCTAAATCAATTTCTTTGATATTCGCGATCAATTCACTTTGAACCTGCATATCTTCCTCATTACGCAGGGATTGGTCTTCAAAGGAGCGAGAGTTGGTGCTGGCACGAGCCTGTAAATCAGCCATTCCGTCAATCGCGCTATCCAAAAGTCCTGAGGCTTCAACCAAAGCTGTCAAGTTTCCAGGGTTGTTGGCAGAAAGGTTGAAAGCGCGCAATGCCTGCTCAAAAGCGGGATTGCTGGCTAATGTACCATGATTAACCGTAAGGGTTTCCGATAATTGAGTTGATAAAATGACGCCATCGCCCTGATAATATCCTGTATTCGCAACTGACGGTGGGGTTTGGGCAACCCATGCAGGGTCGGTTAAATCAACGGGTTGAACGTCGATGCGTGATCCCGCGAATAAATAACGACCAGCCGATTGTGTGTTTAACAATCCGGCCATTTCATTCATTAAAATATTCGCTTGGTTTTGAATAACGGTAGGATTCACAAAATTACCCCCGTTGGCGGCGGTTAAGGTTTGTTTCATGTTCGTTGCCAAATTAATCATTTCTTGAATGGCTTTGAATTGTAAATCAACATTACCTTTGATCAATTTATTATTCACGTTATAATTGTTTAATGCTTCTTTTGATGTTTCTAAACTTAATAAGCGTTGTGTATCACGTGCAATACCTTCGTAATGAACGGACTTTAACCCCGTAGACAACTGAAGTTGTGTACGTGCCAAGTTTGATTGTAAGCGCATATTTTCGCTGATCAATCTATTGGTACTGCTGAATGTTGAAATACGCTCAACCATATTTATCTCCTCTTATATTCTTATCGCACGGCGTCAATTAATTCGCGGAACATATCGCGAATCGTCGCCATCATACGTGCATTTGCTTGGTAAATATTTTCCAATGAAATTAATTTTGTTGTTTCTTCATCAATATTAACACCTGAAATACCATCAATAATTTCTTTGGTTTGCTCAAACGTTAATGCCGATGTTTGTGATAGATCTTCGGCTAAGCGCGCTTGGTTTGATCCATCCGCCATAATCGCTTGGGCGTAACTTTGTAATGTATTACTTTGTGCGCCAAAATTACCCGCTGTACCAAATGAAACATTTGTTTTTAAAATTTGGGACATCGCAAGTGAGATTGTACCATCACCGCGTGTGACACCATATCCGCCCACGCCAGCTGTTACATTTAATGCCCCAACAGGAATGTAATCAGGGTTGGTTTTGAAAGTGGTGCGTACATCAATATATTCTGCGCCCGTATTTTCAAATAAATTATTTAAACCAAAGAAATGTGATACGCCGCGCGATGTGGGCGCAACCGAGCTGTTCATTTCATTCAATGATACGCCTGTGTTTGGTAATGTTGATGATACAACCAATTGACCGCTGGCGTTGATAGATGCTGATATATTGGCAACGCCGTTTAAGGCTGTAACCAAATCATTGACAGTTGTCATACCGACAAGGTTAATGGTCGCGGCAGATTGAACAATACCTGATGAATTGGTCACGGCCACGCGGAACGTACCTGTCGCTGAAAAAGCAGTTGCGCCTGTGAACCCTAATTCCGCGCCCGTCATTGTGGGCGGCGGCGGTATTGATGCACCACGGTTCATCACGGCGTTCATTTCGCTGCTTAATACATTGGCTAATTCATCTAATTTTTCTTGCTCGTTGACAAGTGCAGTATCACGTATGTGAATCAAACCAGATAATTTACCTGTTTGTACCAAGGTTGTTTGATCAACACCATCCAACAATATGGGGTTTAACCCTGTTGGGTATGTGGTTGCACCATTCATGACGCTGGTTGAGCTATAACTTAAGGCGCGCGGTGAATTTAATAATAATGGTTGGCCGCCTTCGGTAAAAATTTGCGCCTGATTGTTTGAATTAAAATAGAATTGAATGCCTATATCTTCTGATAATTTTTGTAATTCATAGGTACGTTGATCATCCAATTCAGCAATTTGCGCATCTTGGCCTTGAGCTGAGGCAATTTGTTGGTTCAATTGATAAATGCGCTCAACCGCTTCGTTGACATTGGTAACGGTCTCGTTAATCCGTTTTTCGGCTTCTAAACGCTGTGCTTGTACATCAAGTGAAATATTGCGCAATGAATCGGCAAGGTTAGTTGCGATTTGCATGACTTCGGTTTTATTCGCCATCGTTTCGGGCGTGGTGGATAATTGTTGTAACGCGCCGTACATGTCATTCAAATATCCTGACATGGTGGTTGACCCATCGGTTGTGCCTAATTTTTTGGCATAAAGATCTAAGAAATCGCTGATAACTTTGTTACGGCCAACGGAACTGACATCGCCAATTAATGTTTGTGATAAAAAACGATCGCCTGTGCCATTGACATTTAAACGAACAGGAACTGAACCGCCATTGGTGGTGACATATGAACTTGTACCTTCTTTGCGTGTGTAACCTGCTTTATCCGCATTCGTAATATTTTGTGATACGAGCTGGATACGGCTTGTTGTATTCAACAAACCTCTCATGGTTACATCAAGCGCAAATCCTAGTGACATGTATCTCCACCTCTAACGGCAAATTTTTCCTGGCGGGCTTTGGTTCGATTGCGGATCTGATCTAATTGAAAAGACGAATTTACTGTTAGTACGTTACGAATTCGCTTTACTTCTTCCATCAAAACCGCGGTTCGGGTTTGTCCAGCACCGCCATCTATCATGTCATGAAGCAAGTTCTGTGCCCGATTCTCAAATTGGCGCATTAAATCAACTTTTTTCTGAATATAGGTTTCAAATGTAAATTCACCATCTTCCAGCAAAATACTGTTCTCAAGACCAATGATTGCCAGCAGGCTTTGTGATAATTGCATAAAATCATTGAGGCGTTGGTCGAGCGATAAATCGGTGGGGGAAGTGGGAGAGTGTAAGGTTTTTGTTGAAGGGGCGGTTGTTGGTGTGCTGTGCATTCAAAACTCTCCTATATATAAAGTGCGTTATCTAATCAGTTGGTGGCCGTGTCGGCGTACGGGCATAGGTTAAACAAGCCTTTGTAATTTGGTTTGTCTGGTTCAATTGACGTTTAATATCAGATGCTTCCGATTTTAACCCTGTCAAATGAACTTCCAATGCCTGCATGGCCTTCTGTAAATCTTGTTCAATGCGGGCGCGGTCTTCGGGGGAAAGGCTATCCAGATACACTTGGGCGTCTGCGGCATCAGGTAATGTGAGGCCTTCCTCCAAAATGCGTTCCGCATTGTGGTGGGACGTCCAAGCCTTGATAAAATCTAACAAGGCATGGCTCATAACTTTATTCCTTTAAAGGCTGGTGGTTAGATGATTAACGAACCGCCGAGATCAATTCCTGGAACATATCATCAGTTGTGCTGATGATCTGTGCCGCGGATGAGTAAGCTTGTTGGGCGACAATCATCTTGTTAAATTCTTCGGATGTATCGGTTGTTGATAATTCCAAAGATGAGGCGATGATCGAACCCGCATTACCCTGACCCGGCGAACGTAGGTTATAGTTACCTGCGTCGATATTTTCATCATAGATCGATCCATTTACTTGGGTCAATCCATTTGGATTGGGGAATGTCGCAATCGGAATTTGGTACACTGGTAAGCGCACACCATTTTCAAAGAAGGCGGTCACAACACCCGCATCAGAGATCGCAAGTGAGCTTAACTGACCGAAACGAACCCCGTCACCATCAATCAAGAAGATATCAAGGCGCGGCGTATTTGATTGTGACGCAAATTGTGTCAAACCATCGGTTAATGTTGGTGTTCCTAAATCTAGGTTTACCACTTGGTTCTGCGCACCTGTGGTAAAGCCTGTGATGTTGAGGGCTGGTACGGCTGGCGTCAAAGTATTCAATGATCCATCACCGTTAAATGTAACGTTAATTGTGTTTTGAATACCAGCTGTACCTGAATTGGTATCCAATACGCCTGAAGATAAGCCTGTTGATGTTTGTACGGGGTTTGAATATGTACCTGTCCATGTATTTGCGGCTGTTTTTGTCCATACAATATTAACAGTATGACTCACGCCCAATGCATCAAATACTTCGATGGCATTATTGAATGCACTTCCTGGGGCAGGGGCAATTGTTGCATCGGCAGGTAAATTCATATCAAAACGAATAATTGATGTGCCTTGAGCTGTTCCTGAGATTGCATTAATATCAATTGGTGATAGCGAGTTCAAATCATTTGGGTTACCAGCAAGAACGACACCTTGGTCATCGGTTCGTTGACCCAACAAATATGATCCTTCGTTATTGATCAAAAATCCGCTGGCATCTGTACGGAAATTACCGTTACGTGAGTAAGTAAAGCCAGACGGTTGGTTATTTACATCGTCAGTTACAACAAAGAAACCATTGCCGTTAATAGCGATATCTGTGCCTGAATCTGTCGCGCTGATCAAACCTTGGCGGCTGATATTTTGTGATGTATCAAACAACACACCACCCGCACTAAAGCCAGCATTGGTTGTGTTACCAGCCACAAGAGATGTGAATGAAATATCGCGTGTTTTATAGGCGGTTGTACGCGCATTCGCGATGTTTTCAGATACGGTGGCAATCGCCGCGCCTTGGGCTCTTAAACCTGTAACGGCAGCATTTAATGCACTGTTTAAACTCATGATCTATTCTCCTTATGAAACTGTTATCTATGATACGTGCTTATACGGTTGTTGGGGCGGTTGATTGTGAACGGAACCGTTTCACGTCACCTAAATTAAATAATAAATTACCTGAGCGAAGTTCAATGCCATCAGGGCCTGACTCAACACCGTCAACTTTGACTGATGTTGATGTTTCGGTGCGAACCTTCGCGCCTTGTTGGTTGGTCGCGGTGATTTCTAATTTCAGTACCTGTCCATTTTCAACAGGATAGGTAAAATCAGATTTAAGGGCATTCAATGAATAAGTACCCGCTTGGATATTGCGATCACTTTTCTCAAACACAACACGGCCTTGTTCATCTTTGATTTTGATATTTATTTTATCAGCATTTCCATTTAATGCGTATTTCCAGTCGGCCGCATTATTTTCCAATGATGTTAGATTTGACCCTAATTCTGCGGTCTGACCAATATAACCAAAGGCGGCGGTTGATGCATTTGCGCCGATAGATTCGACCAATTGATCTAATTTTGAGTTGGTGGTGATTTGTTGCTCAAGTGATGAGAATTGTGCCAATTGACCTGTAAATTCTTTGGTATCCATGGGGTCCGTTGGGTTTTGATTTTGCATTTGCGTTAACAAAATCTTTAAAAACTGGGTTTGTAACTCCTCAGCGCGGTTTTGGGCGCCGTTAGCACCACCTGTAGTAGAGGTGTCTGTTTTGGGCACACGCACGCCACTTGTTGTGGAAGTGTTTAGATTATTAATACCGCTAACGCGTGTAATGTCGACCATGGGGTGGTGCTCCTTTAATTGTTTACCTCCTATTGAACGGATGGCGCGGTGATTTGGGGCGGAGGCTTTGTAAAATTTTTTGTTAACCAGATTTTAAACTTTTCCCCTGTATGATTTAAGAATGCGTCTAAAATTTTGGCGCTAATTCCCAAGGATGGGAATTTTAACATAATGGTCAACATCTCTAGGAAGGAGACACACCATGCCAGTAATCGC
>JBIICJ010000166.1:0-4007 GCA_044238965.1 Micavibrio sp.
GCCTTGGAAAGGTTGTTAACTTTTTCAGCGGAAGTGTCATTGACACCTCTTAAAATCACTATAAAATTTTTGTCATCTACCCCATACGTTACTGTATTTGGCTGTCTTCCAAACAAAACTTCTATTTCAACCATGTCACCCGGTGATAGGTATTTTTTAATCGTGTCTTGTGCTTTTTCTAGCGCGAGGTGGGCTGCTCTAAAGCCATTAAAATTGGCTGTTAGCGAGTAATCATCAACGTCATAAAATCTAGAGCTCTTAGATGACTTTCCCTCTCTGGAGGTAAAAAAGCCAATGTCATCAACCCCGAACCAAAGATTTGCGCCATCTAATTTTTCAGTGATAATCTTATCACTTAAGTTTTCCACTGTTGAAATAAACTCATCAATGGTGGCATCTTCAAGGTGGGTTATTGATTCAATTAGTACTATTTTTTTTAACATCAGCTTTCCTATAGAATACTGTATTCCATTTATGTAGTTAAATGCGCGGACTATTAGCTATTTATACGAATATGAGAATACATTCAGCAGGACAAGCTGATAATTGTATAGTAAAAAGGGCGCTTAGCGCCCTTTTTTAGTCTTCACATGATGAATCTTGCGTAGCTGGCTCACTGGCCTTTGTTGCCAGCTCTTGTTTAGCAGCCAGTTCAGCTGAAACTAGCTGTGTTAGCTCAGTGTCTAGAGCCCGGATGGCTGCCTCGGTCTTAGCAACTGCCATGCGCTCCGTGCTAAGTTGGTTACGCCATTCAGTATGAATTTGAACTAGCCGCTGAACGCTGTCGCTAAATGCTGAAACTGGGTGGTCAACGCCATCGATCGTAATGTTAGTTGGGGCTTGAATCGTCATTTTGAGTTATCTCCTTTAGGGTTACGTATTCATCAAATTAAGGATGTCATCATTTCCTTTTTGGTTAAAAATTGTATCCGTGGTAGAAAGAACCTTTTGGCTCCCTCTTTTTACCAATGGAAGCTCATTGTTTTTCTTCTCAAACGAGAAGATTCCAAGTGAGACAGGGTCCCACCCAAGAAGCAGCCGTTTTCCAACGCCTGCAGAATTTCTAGATTTTAGAATTTCCAAGTAAATTTCGCCTGCAGCACGCATCAAATCATCTTGCTTAATTGCGACAGTATAGTCTGAGGTGTTGATCTTTGAAATACCACCCTGAATGTGCGCTTGTGTGAGCTTTTCAGCGTCAATTGCAGAATTGTGAGTTAGAATATCATTTGCAAAAAACAAATTATTTCCCGTCACCTGAATATCATACACAAATCCATCACCAACTTCTTCAATGCTGACAATTTGTTCACAATTCATATTTGTAATCTCCAAGATTTAACGGCTTAGACTGAAACTTCATAGTAAATTTTTACTTAAAAAGTAATTATAGCATAACTATCTATCTTAATAAACTGTAAGGCAAGTTTAGTGTTTTGGTATCCTAGTCAGTAAATAGCGAATCTCCGACCGCAAGTCCTGATGCAATAGATTTTGTCCCTCCTCCACTAACTGGGAACCGGTGCTCGGCAGTAACAAGGATGTGTTTTCCATTTTGTAAAGTTATTTTGTATAGTTTCTTTTTCTCACGTTCAGTCTTAGCAACAACCTCTACTGGTAGTTCAGACCCAGCTAAAATATCTCCGACCTTGATGTCCTTAAGCTGTACTTTTTCACCGCTGGCCAGCGTGATAAGACTGTTTTCTGACAAGCAACGACCAAGCTGTGAGGCGCTTATCATGATACAGTTAAAATCAAACCCGAGGCTTCTAACTTCTTCCGTAACATATTTATCCTTAACGAACAGGTTATCATGAGAGATCGACATAGTCGTTCCCATGATATCGATGTAGTCAATGACTATAAAGTCTGGCCTGAAGCCGGTAGCCTGTTCTACTTGCTGAAGGTATGAGCGAATCGTATTCACGTTTGTGCGATTTTCGGGCATTCTTTTAATCAAGAACTTGCCCATTTTTTCTGACTCACGTTGAATAATTCTCGCCGTCTTTTCAATATCGGCTGCTAGGGAATCCTGAGCAATTTTTGTGACCATGGAGTCAAGTCGCTTTGACACTACTCCTTCTGCCATTTCGAGTGAAATATACACACCATTTAGGCCTTGCTTGAGCAGATTTTTTGCGACGTTAAGCATGGTCATTGACTTGCCACCACCAGAGTTTGCCGCAAACATCAGCAGCTCTTGCCTAGAAATTCCACCGCCAATGGCGTCATCTAGTTCTTTGATTCCAGTTGAGATCTTGGCCTGAACCTGAAGTGTCTGGTACAATCTTTCTGTTGGATTGGTAAAGTAATCTAGGCCGAGGTCTTTTTGTAGGCCGACTGAGATTGCCTGTTTTAGCTCATCGATAATTTTACCAAAATCGCCCTTATGCAGCAGCTCGGGTCCAGCTAAGATAGCTTCTGTCACTGCCCTATTTCGACAAAATGTTTCAACTTCATCAGCAATAAATTTTGTTTCAGCGCTATCAATTCGGCCCGGATCTTCAAGGAGGGCACCTGTTTCAGCTCGAACTGTTATAATTTTTGGTACATCATTATACTTTTGGAAGTACTCCTGGATGAACTTGGCAGTCTTTTTAAGTGACGGGTCAAAGTATGATGGCTTTATAATAGAACAGCACATTGCCATCAGGTCCCGATTTGACGTTAGACACGAGAGAATTAATTTTTGCTTTTCAATTTCCATTTGTGTTACCTTATTTTTGACAATATAAGTTTAATAACATTTGCGCGTGATCATTATTTAGAGGAATATTTTTACGCAGGTAAAACGCGCTTGCCGCCAACCCCACCTTTTGAACACAGTCATTTAGGTCAGAAATACCAGTTGGTAAAAATGTTATTTTCCAACCATTCTCGATTGCCTTCAGACCTAAATGTTTTCCAACCTTGTCCTTATCAATCACGAAAATAAGTTCCCGCCTGCTACTTTTTAGAACATGTTCTTTGGCAGCAGTTAGCTTACTTCCTAACAGCGCTATTCCGTCAAGCATTAGCGCGTCAAAAACTCCCTCTGTCACAATTAGCGGATAATTTACGTTTGCGTAAAGTTTATCATAGTTGAACATTACTGCATCGCGAGAAATGGCGGCGTTATCATATCTCTTTTTATCGGCGCCATCAATACTTCTAGCTTGCCAATAAATCAACTTTCCAGCCCGGTAAAAAGGAATAATAACTTTATCAATAAATCTTTCTTCGAGTGAAAAGTAAAACGGGTATTTTAGTACATTTACTTTTCTATTCAGTAGGTAATTTAGTATTTTCTCCTGGTAACTTTCAAACCCCGCTGAACCCAATTTAATACTTTTAGGTGGCAGCTTAACTGGGGGCGTTTCAGTGTTTATGTTACTCAGCGTGCTAAGAGTAATGGCCTTCTGTGGCTTTTCTTTTATGAAAAACGCGCTGTTTAAAACACTGTCTATTTCATCAGTCTTGACTCCGTGCGAAGTCAAAATCTTTCTAAAATTTCCAGACATTTTTCCAGAATATTCTTCAAATCTTCCAGAAAGCCCACAGTTCCAGCAATTGAATCCTATTTGCCCGTTGTCAAATTTAAATCCTGCCCTGACCTTGTAGTCATTACAGGATTGGCACTTAAACGAGTAGAACCCGCGTGAGTCAGGGTTACCAAGACCCACGTGTTGTCTAATAAGATCTTCTATTTTAGAAGTCGCAATCAATTTTTATTAATCTTTTGAATGTAATTAATGACACCCTTGGAATAGTGGTGGGTATCAGAGTTATGATTTTTTGCGCCACCAGGTCCTTGGTTGTAAGCTAGGGCGAGTTGCTTAATTGTATCATATCCAAATGACTTTAAAACTAAGAGGTACTTGCTTGCTACACTTAAGTTAAATCTATCATCTTCAATGAGCTTTGCTACAATTTCTTCATCTTCTTTGGTGTGAAAGTTAAATTCCTTTCTTAGCTCAGGATAACGATTCAACACGTCTTTTGCGGCGACAAGTTTAATTTGCGAAATC
>JBIICJ010000129.1:0-3887 GCA_044238965.1 Micavibrio sp.
GTAAGCATCTTTGGCTCTGTTCATTCTCTGCTGATCTCCAGGTTTTGGAGTGTACTGAGAAATAGTAGCCTGAGCATTTCTAGCCTTCTGATTTTTAATGTCCTTTTCAAGCTTGATCTTTTGCTGGATAGCAGACAAAGAAAGAACACCTGGCAAAGAACCAATGTCTCCACCACCACTCATCTTCTTAGTAATATATTTTAGGAACTGACTCATTACCTCGGTGATTGTAATATTTTCTGGTTAGATAGTTTGAATAGTAGCTTCACATCTGCACTCTTCAGTTTACGGAGCAATACACGGTTTACGTTATGACGAAACTTCTTATGCTCCAGTGGTGACTTTTGATAGTTTACATACTGAGGGTTGATCGGGAACTCATATCCGTTAGCCCTAGTATTAAACATTGGTACATTGGTTGTTGCACTGAACTCTCCACGATTCTTGGTAATATCCCAGAACTGGTTAAACCTGTACTTCTGTTCTTCTTTTGCGTATAGGATCTTGATAGACTGTGGTCCCACTTGCGGGAAGTTTAACATTGATACAGGATTGGTCTTGCTCTTTAAGTTCAGCTCCAGTAGTCCGGAGATCTGCTCAGAGTTATAGACAATAGCCTGGTCAAAGTTTTCATCCAGTACATGGAACTTATCTGCACAGCTGTTATGATACTTGTATGCTTCCAGTAGGAACTCAATGTTTCTCAGAGAAGTCGTTTGCTGTCCGGTAGAAGAAATAAACTCCACTTCAAACGGATAGTCAACACCGTAATAGTTACAGAACAGATCACAACGCATGTTGTGTTTCCAGATGCTGTTTCTGTTTACACTCATAAAATGATTCTTACCAGGTATCAGGAACGTAGGCTTCCAGTCATGGTAGCTGATCCAGGTCTTTGCCTTTGGATCATATGATACAGTCCAGCTGGCGTCTTCCCATGCAGTTGAATCGGTAAACGGACGGTAAGTTTTAACAGTGCCTACCAGAGAATAGAAACCTTTGTCATCATAAAGTAGGTTACTAACCTTTGGCTTGTAATCTTTCTTACTGATGTAGATAATCTCATTGGTATTATCATAGATCATTTGTACACCTACACCAACAAGCGGGTTATCCGCCAGTGGATATTCAGGATACAGTTTTAGTAATTCACTTGGCAGGTATTTGGCAAACCAGTATTTCATACCATCGCGTGATATCTCATTGATACCACCGGCATACTGGAACACTTTACCCTGGTCCTGGCTTACCCAGAATACACCGTATACATTCCCCAGGTGAGCATACTTGCTCTGGCAAGAGCCATACTCGTAAGAGCGGTCTGCATTGACAATAGACTTCAACTGACCAGGCTGGTTAAATAAGTTACCATCACCAATACTGATCACAGCACCGGTACCGTCCATCTTCAGTTGCTCCTCTCCGCTAAAAAGCTGAGGGCTTCTGTCTTTAAGCATAAATAACGCACCAGTAGAATTCACTGATTTGATTACTGTTACCCTGGCAGGAAAGTCACGGTAGTTATTGGCCAGGTATACTCTCCAGTTATCATCTTTAGAGTTGTCCTGTTGTTGTAAAGAATACAATACACGGTTAGGTCTGTAAGTGTAACAGGTAGCAGCCACCTCGGGATCGTAATCTCTTGGTAGTAATTCACCCCAGGTAATCTGGGAGTTGAACAGCTTAGATACACTCAAAGAGTAATCATACTTGTAGTAGTTTCCACTCTTGATAATATCAGAGCGAAACAACATGCTAAGATCTGTATAACGTAACGGATCATAGTGGCGTCTGCTAAAGTCATCTTCCCAGTCTCTGTACGCTACGTTCACTTCTGATTCTACATAGAAGTCACGCACGCCTGAATTAAAGAGATAGAAGTAACCACGGTTTACGTGAAATGCAGAAGACTGCCTGTCATCTAGTGCTCTGAAATCATCAGCTGCTTTTAAGAACGTACTGTGGTATTGTGTATTATGTAACCAGTAACGGGCCCAAGGCACATTGATATACTGGGTGTAATCAAACTCGATATCATCCTGCTCACCCATCAGCCAGTTGTTAAAAAAGAACATGCTATTCTTTTCTGTAAAACGGTTGATGTAAGTATCTCCACCAAACAACACACCTGTAGAATGCTTGGTTGTAGTATCTGCTTTCATTGGATGCATGCAAACCGATACGCTCAGTTGCTTTATAGAATTAAGCTGACCGTACTGAGATGGCATTAACAGTTTTACTGCTCCGTAGTGTGAAGAAATGGTAGTACTAAATGTATTGTAAAGTCCTTTACCTGAATCAGAAATTGTGGTACGGCTGTTATCTACTACCGTAGGATTACTGATGTCTGCATGTGTTTGTATTACCAGTCCTGAACTACGGTGAATGTTGTTCACCTGATACTTATCATTAAAATACTGCAGGTTAGATCCGGCCATATAGCTGGCGTCAAGAATCTTTCTTCTTCTGTTGCCGACTAAAGAAATAATAAACTTATCATAGAAACCATGCGAGTTATACTGTGCAGCATACTGGCGCTTAGGAATCAGAATACGGAAAAGTTCAAAGAGTTTCTCAGACTGTATTTCTGCAAGAGCTCCAATCAGCGATACTACCGTAGCCACTTCCACACCCCAGGTAATCAGGTCAACGGCATACTTAGCCCAGGCAGCTGCTGTTTGCAACGGACCTGTAATTTCTCCACCTGATGCAGATGGAAATGCAGGGGGTTTACCGATCGGACCAAACTGCATATCAATCGGAATATTCTCGGTGGCTGCAATCTTGATACCCTTGCCCACTTTAGCCACTGCATCCATAAGTCCGGAGATCCTGGCTACAGCTGCTGTAAAGTTGGTCGCCACCTTAAACTTCGGATGACGGAAAGGAACTTCAAACTGACCACGTGCAGTACCATGCAATTCTTCATAAATCTTTACTTCATCAGCATTCAGGAACGGATTGGTAAAAGTTACTTCCGGGCTATGAAAAGAAAAGACATCTTTTTTGTAAGTCTTTAATGTAGGAGAGTTACTCTCTGTTACATTCACTACACCTTCTCCGCTGATTCTTCTTCTGTCAGACAGATAAAGATCCGGACGAAGATCATTGTATGGGTAGTTCTGGTAAAGTCCTTTTAGTGTAGTGTTACCAGGAATGGTATACTCACGCATGTTGTTAAACATACCTTTTGCCATGATAGACTTATTACCCTGGCGTGATCCACGAAGGATCTCGTAACCTACTATAGAAGCAATCGGCTGACCGTTGTTGTCAACAGGAGCCATGATGTTATCAAACTGCACCCCTAAAAGCACAATCTTACCGTCTGTAGTAAAGTGATTCACTACACCACCACCAGTAATAGTTACATCCGGCATCTTGTGGTGACGAATTGGTTTACCACAAAGGTTTCCCCAAATGTTGGGTTTATCTGCAGGGTAAAGCTCGGTGCTTTCCCAATAACCCATCTCTCCACTGGCCACCACCTTTCCACCGTCTGGTAGTGCTGCTGTGCTAATACTGTTTACAGATGCAGTGTTTTCTACCTGCCAGCGCTGACGCTGAATGCCGTCAAGGTTTTCGTATACATCTGTACCTGTAATATTTTGTGTATCAAAAGATGTAGCTGCTCTTCCTGGTATATGATAAGACTCTGAACGTTCACCGGTGTTGTATATAAAACGAATGAAGAACGCATACTGCTCATCTCTTAAGTAGCTGGTATTGTTTCCTCCTTTGATGTAATAGTTATTAGGATATTCTACTGCCACCCAGCTGGTCTTAATCTTATTAGCCTGCTGCTGGTAGTTAAACTTAAACTTGCTGTATACACCCACGCGTAACGCGTAATCATTCACGCTGTACAGGGCATCACTTTTTTCAAT
>JBIICJ010000038.1:0-15208 GCA_044238965.1 Micavibrio sp.
GCGCGGTTAGTCGGTTTGTACCAATAATCATATCGACCGATGTTTGTTTTAATTGATGATCAATTGATGATAATGTTGCATGATCACATTCATTTACGCGATCATCATTGTAAAACCATGATAAATTTAAATCGGCCAAAATATCTAAATGTTCATCGCCGTAATCTTCGTCAAACGAAATCGCCATCGAATCGCAATAAGAATCGGCCAGATCACGCAACGATGATGCCAAAACTGATCGCCATATATCAACGAACCCAAGCCCGCGTAATTGATACGCCATCACAATATTCATGATATCAAGATCCGCGCGCAAGCATTTATTCCACATCAATAAATCAGATAATGCCCAACAATTTGATGCAGGCGCGCCCACATTCACATGCCAAATACGGCGCAATGATTCAAACACTGACAAAATAAACTGCGCCTTATATTCGGGCACGCGGTTTAAATGTGACACCGATGCACATGGCAGTGGGATCGAAATAATTTTTTGGGAAAAATTTAAATGCGGGTCATCCTGTTCACCAATCACATCACATGACCAATTTTCAAACCGCACATCCAGTGCAATTGACCGCCCAATTTCAGTCGTAATAATTTTGGATAGGGCAAAACAAAGCGCATCAGAATTTGTGCGGCATGATTCCCATTCCATTTCATCATCAGGGGATGCGCGCATCACATCTTCGATTAATTGGCGTAAATCATACGCACCCATCACGGCGCAATTAATCACGCGTGCGGACGCATCCGCAATTACGGATGGGATGGGACAGTATTCGCCCCTGTTTAATAAAGTGACCAACGCGTCACGCATGTCTTTGCCCTTTCACAGGCGTTTTATAGGATAAAGCGATAAAGAGAGTTATTTATCGCTGTGATATTTCGAATGGTACAATGGTGGCCGCGCTATTTCCGCGTCTGGATTTTTTTACCTTTTGTATTTTTTTATCATCCGCAGGTAAAGTTGGCCATTGAAGAATGGTGGCACCATTTGTAATAGAATCTGTTGTCATCTTAGACGTTTTTGCGCCAGATTTCGATGGATTTTTTTGATCAATATCTGATTCCGCATCCTTAAAGGCACGTTCAAATTTGATAAACCATAAGAAATTGGCATTCGAGCGATCACGCACATCGGTAAACACAGGATCCGCCAAAATTTCGGTAACCGAAGCCGCCAAATAATTAGCGCCGAATGGCATTTGACCTAACACACGTAAAATATCATTCGCGATCGATCGTGATGCCTCTGGATTATCGGCAAAGACGTAACCTTGGTATTCCGCGAGCATTTGCTGAATAAGTGTGCGGTCTGTTTTGCGGCAACGTTCGGATAAAAACCATGCCTCAAAACATGTTTTTGCAGCAGCGCCATTATTAATGGAACGGAAATCAGAACATGCTTCACGCGCAAAGGCGCGACCAATATCATTTAAGGTTGAGCTTTCGATGCGTGTCCATGAATCTTTGCAACCGGCTAATTGTAATTCCCATGCCGCGCGTATGACCGCAACGGATAAATCGGCATTTTGCGCACGATGCACAACAATTGCAAAATCAGGATGTAATGATAATGGGTGTAAACCCGCACCATTTTTATGATGATAAACGCGGCGCAATTCACGTACTACCGCCAATGCCTGATCAACCATATTCAAATCACGACGCACAAGAATGGATTTTGCATCGCGGTCATAAGTTGCATCAAGCGTCTGATTGCTGGAAATAATCTGAATACCGTTTGTGGCGGCAAATGATAATAACATCGATGCCGAACGGCTTTGGTGTAAATAATCAATCAAATCAGAATATGTGGTTTCAACAGCAACGCCTGTGATAGCCTTACAATTGTGAATGAATGATTCCAATTTTGATTCTGATGATTTGATAAAATCAGCCGATACTTTTTCATACGCGGTTGTTTTTGCGCGCATTTGCATGATATCGCGTTCGAGCGCTTGGAAAATCGGATCATCCGATAAAATTTCATCCTCAAGCGCATCTTCATCAACAGATGAGTAAAATAAAGGCTGGTCAGAAATCCATGAACAACGAACAGGTTGTTCGTTGTTGAGCGTATAGGCAAATTTGCAATTGCCTAACGGAAAAATTTGAATGTCTTCGCCCTGGTCCATATCCATTTCATTCGACATGATAAATTGCCCCACAAAAAGATTGATGACGGTTGATCCCGTTCTATTCTTTTATCTTACCGATTGAATCTTAAAGGCGAATGAAGAAAAGATGACTAAAATCTAAAGAAATCAAGCAATTAAGGTAATCTTAACAGGATAAGCAAGTCATTGATTCTCATAAAAAATTTGCATCAGACTCAACCCTTCGGGTGGGGCTGTGGGGCCTGCAATAGTGCGATCTTTGGTCATTAACACATCATTAATTTTAGAAATATCCCATTTTTTTTGTCCAACCATCATGAGTGACCCCACCATGTTACGTACTTGATGATATAAAAATGATCGGCCTTGGAATGTAAAATCAATCATATCACCGTTGCGAATAACTTCGGCGCGATCAATTGATCGCATCGGATGTTTTGCCTGACAATTTTGCGCACGAAACGATGAAAAATCATGATACCCAATTAAATATTGGGCGGCCTGATGCATCGCTTCGACATCAATATCACCATAAATATGCCAGACATAATTACGTTCAAAAATCGGCGGGGCGCGACGTGCAAACACACGGTAACGATAAATTTTTGATGTGGCATGATGACGCGCATGAAATTCAGGATGCACCATTTCCGCCTGTAAAATAGATATTTTTTGCGGTTTTAATAATGCGTTGATGGCCTTGGCAATTTCGAATTCAGACGGCACGCGTTTTTCATGATCAATATCAAAATGGGCAACCTGACCTGCCGCATGCACACCGGCATCGGTACGTCCCGCCGCATGAACGCGCACATGTTGATTACAAAATTGATAAATCGCGGTTTCAATTGATTCTTGCACTGACGGCACACCTTCGATCTGACGTTGCCATCCCGAATAATCACCACCATCATATTCGATTATAATTTTCCATCGTTGCAATGTCATGAAAATTGATCGCCAATTTTGATGTGACCGCCATTTAAGGCATCGCTAAATTTCATCGCTTTGCTATTTTCGGGTTGAATAAAATGAATACGGTACGTTGTATTATCGCCTGCCGCAACATCACCAAGTATATTTAAAATAACGCCGTTTTTATTGGTATTTTGCGCGTTTTCAATCACTTCACCCGCGGTGATTTTAAACCGTTTTTCATGGCATGTTGTCACTGTCGCGGGCCATGGATTTAGGGCACGTACTTGGCGATCAATATCATGTGCGGTGTGTGACCAATTGATTATTCCATCTTCTTTTTTTAATAACGACGCGTAATTTGATTGTGAATGATCTTGGCGCGTGGCATCGGGAATATCTCCCACCGCGTAACGCGCCAGAATTTTACAAATCATATCACCGCCAATTTTTGCCAAATCATCATGCAATGATTGTGTGGTGGTGTGCGGTGTAATGGGGGTTGTTTCAACAGAAATCATATCACCTTCATCAAGTCCCGCCGACATGCGCATAATGGTGATGCCTGTTTCTTGATCACCCTTCCAAATCGCATGATGAATGGGTGATGCCCCGCGCCAACGCGGTAAAATCGATGCGTGAATATTGATACATCCATATGTAGGGGCGTCTAAAATACTTTGTGGCAATATCAGGCCATACGCCGCAACCACGGCAATATCGGCCTTTAACGCGCAAAATTCACGCGCGGCATTTTCGTCTTTGCGCAATGATGTTGGTGTGAAGACGGGAATATTGTACGCATCCGCCAATTCATGCACAGGTGATTTTTGTAATTGGTGGCCGCGCCCTTTGGGACGTGGTGGTTGCGAATAACAGGCAACAATATTATACCCTGCATCAAGCATGGCGCGCAATGATGTCGCCGCAAATTCAGGCGTGCCCATAAATACAATTCGCAGATTTTTGATATCATCATTCATGATTATAAAATATCACCTTGCGGGTGTGATTTTTCAACTTTGCGCAAGATCATATTGCGTTTTAACCGCGATAAATAATCAATAAATAACACGCCATTTAAATGATCAATTTCATGTTGCACGCAATGTGATGATAAATTTTCAGCAACATATTCTTGTTTTTCGCCATGTAAACTAATGTATGACACACGCACGGTTTGGGGACGTTCCACTTCGGCATATTGGCCTGGGATGGATAAACATCCCTCTTCCATTACACTAATCTCTTCCGATCGCCAGATGATTTCAGGGTTAATCATGACAATCGCATTATCTTTGCTGTTCGCGCGGTTTTTATCGCTGCGGAAATCAGGATCCATCACAATTAAACGGTTTAATTGCGCAATCTGATTGGCGGCCAAACCAATGCCTGGGGCTGCATACATGGTTTCAATCATGTCATATGCCTGTTGTTTGATGGCATCGGTAATATTTTCAATTGGCTGCGCTACCTGTTTCAACACAGGATTTGGGACAATAATAATGGGACGTAATGACATATTTTCTCTTTCTTACTTACTTAAGCCGCTTTATCTTTATCACGATTTAATTCATTATTTAATTCGGGCGCAACAATCAATCGTTCTGTTTCTTCGATTTGTTTAAAGGCGGGAATTTCCTTTCCTGCATTTTGAATATCCAAATCACGGAATTTACGCATCAATGGTAAAACGCTGGTTTCCAACGATCCCACAGCTTTATTATATACGTTGATTGATTTACCCAAAGCCGTACCCATTGCCACAAAATGATCGCCAAAGGACGCCAATCGTTTATATAAATCAGTCGCCATTAATGCAATATTTTTGGCCTCCAATGCCATTGTTTGTTGTTGCCATCCGTAATGAATGACACGCAATAACCCCATAATGGTGGTTGGTGATGCCAATATCACATTCGCCTTTGCGGCATCTTCGATCAAATGTTGGTCTTCATGAATTGCCAGCGCATACAGGCTTTCGGATGGTAAAAACATCACGACAAATTCAGGTGTATTTTCAAATGAACGGAAATATTCTTTGCTACCTAATTGTTTGACATGTGATCTTACGTGCGAGGCGAATTGTTGTTTATGTCCCGCGCCCTCGGCATCGGTTACAGCATCAACATAATTCCAATATGAATCCATTGGTGTTTTCACATCAATCACAATATGCACGCCATTCGGCATATAAATCACGAAATCTGGTTTTTGTGATTGGCCATTATTATCAACTTGTTTTTGCGTATCGAAATGTGTGCCTGCGCGCAGACCAACCTGCTCCAATATCCGTTCCAATTGCATTTCACCCCAGCGCCCACGTGCGGCAGGATTTTTCAGCGCGCTCACCAATGCCTGCGTTGTATCACGCAGATGTTTTTGATCTTCGGTGAAATATTTTAATTGGGTTTCTAACCCAGCGCCCGCTTTGCCCAAAGACTCCAATTTTGTTTCCATGTCTTTTAGACTTTGGCCAATGGGCGCGACCAATTGTTCAACCGCTTTGTGGCGGCGTTCCATGTCGAAACTTGAATCTTTTTGCGCTGCCAATAATTTTTGATCGAGCGCGCCTTGCGCCAATTGCAAAAATTGTTCGTGTGATTGTCGCAGAGCTTCAGATGCCAAATGCGAAAATTCATTGCCCATATCGGCGCGTGCCTGACGCAGACTTGCCAATTTTGGCAACAGAATCATGGCGACCACGCAGGCGCCAGCGCCAATACCGATTAGAAATGATATAAAATCAATGGATAACGCCATCTGCTTTGTCCTTTTGTTAACCTATTGTTAGTACAATATTTCTATTCAAACGTCCAAAAATTAGATAAAATTATATATAATTTAAGCAAAAGGGTGTGAAATGTTAGGGGTAATGACACAACAAAAACAAAAATCTGAGGTCGAGCCGACTCTCACCCCCGCGCAAATGGAACTCGCGCGCCGTTTCCGCATTGCGCCTGATGCGCCTGTTTTGCCCAATATGACATCATGGTGCAAGGTTGATTTTGTCGTCAACGAAAAAGGCGATGCTATGGTGGTGTTTGACCAGCCCATGCCCGAATTGGTCGATTGGGTCGAATTTGATGCCGATGTGCATATGGTCACGTTTGTCACATATACGGGGAAAATTTTCTCACTCGGTGCACCATTATCCCGTCCATTTCGTGATGGGTTGCGCAAAGGGTTGGATGTACAATTAATTCAAGTGGAGCCAGATGGCAAAGGCACAGGCGGAATGATGCCCGTGATGGTAGACCGCGTGCCATTGGTGATCCGCGAAATCGGGATTTAAATAGAGATAGAAAAATAAGAGGGTAGAGGAGATTGTGAAATGCCAACGAATACAGAGCGTTTATATGAGGCCATAAATTACTACGGTTATAACAACCTTAAGTCAGTTGTTGATGGTCTGTCACAAGAAATTAACGCCAACCGTGGTGGTGTCTATACACCATTTATTAATGGCCTACGAAGAGAAGTTACGGAAGATCAGCGCACTGTAGGATGGGGGCTTCGTGACGGCAATATTCTCGAAAGGTTAAATGGAGATTTAACAACGCGTGAACTTCGTGACCGCCTTGCAACCGCCATACGTCGAGATCCACAAGGTGTGGCAAACATGATGGATAGATATGATAAAGGGGAAGTCTCTCTTACCTCTGGTTTAGCACAGATTGAGCGCGGATATCCATCACCAGATGCGGGAAGAAGTGCACCGAGAAGTGCGCCTACCAGAGATGCACCTCCAGCAAATTATAGCCAACGTTTAGAAACAGAATATGCCGCCTTTATGGCCAAAGGAAATTCGTTCGTTACTGCAGAAGAACGTGCTCATGTCAGTGAATTGCGAAGAACGGCACGCCAAAATGGTGAAGTTACCAGAAGCGAATATAATTTACTTCATGAAACTATGGATCGTTTAGATGCGAGAGGGCAGCAAGAAATGCGCCTTAGACAAGGGCCCAGAGCAACCCAGCCCGCTGCCGTCCCATCGTCGTCACCATCTGAAGCACCAGCTCCAGCACAACCATCCGACAACGCGCGTTCAACATTGCCAGACCGCATTACAAACGAAAATTATAATGACTTAAAAGGAACTCTTATTGACGGCATTCGTACATCAATGCCCGAATTGGTTGAAAATGGAATGTTGGCAGGGTTTGAAGCGCGATTAAATGACCCCGCGTTCCAACAACAATTTATGAATCAATACAACAATGACCCTGTGTTCCGCCAACGATTCCAAGGCGCGTTTGGCAATTTGATGGAAATCGGTTCATCCGCAAATGCAAGTGGTGGTGCCGGAATCATGGGCAATTTTATTGATATCGAAGGCATGCGGAATCGATTAAAGGGACAAATGCGTGAATTTGTGGCAAACCCTGATTATCTTTTATCTGCCGACCGTGTGGAACAATTACGCCAAGATACAAATGCAGCGGCCCATCCATTTGGAACGGTGTTACAAGGTATTGGTCGTATGTTTGGATTCGAAGGGCCTGCGGATTGGACTAACCTGATGGAAGGATTAAAACAATTTTTCCAAAACATGTTTTCAAGCAATGGTGGCGGTTTCAACATGGCAAGCCTATTTGGCGGCGCGCAAGCGGGTAATGGTGGCGGTAATATGCTGGCTGGCATGATGCAAGGTGTCACTGATATGTTCGGCGGTGGCGCGAATGCTGGCGCGGGCGCGGGCGCACCTGCACCACAAGTTGCTGCCACAGATCCAACAAACAGGGTGGTTCAACAACCAGCAGGACCAAGCCCTGGACAAAATGGGCCAAGCGGTGGGGCAACTGCCACTATGGGCATACCGAGTTAAATCCTTTATTTACCCATAAACCACGGAAATAATTGGAAAAATACCCTTGACTCATGCCCCGTTTTCGAGGGAAGCTGAATTTACCGCCTAGCACCTTGAAATCATTAAGTTTTTAATGGGGGTAATCGCCAATGACACGTTCTGAACTCATCCAAATTTTGGCCGAAAAAAATCCGCATCTTTATTTGCGTGATTTGGAAACCGTGGTCGATTCTGTTTTCGAACAAATTACCCAAGCTTTATCCCGCGGTGACCGCGTTGAGCTTCGCGGCTTTGGCGCATTTTCCATCAAAGAACGTGGCACGCGCACAGGGCGCAACCCACGCACGGGCGAGTCCGTTTCTGTTGAAGCGAAAAAATTACCATTCTTTAAAACAGGTAAAGGTTTGCGTGATCGCCTAAATGGCAAAGCCTAATTTCATTTATTCATTTAGAAAATTTTTCATGTCATCATACCCCACAATTTATTGCGCGCTCGATGTATCTGAATTTGATCGCGCATTATCCATCGCATCATCGATTGTCCCATTGGGGTGCGGATTAAAATTAGGATTAGAATTTTTCAATATGTTTGGGCCCGATGGTGTGAAACGCATCAAAGATTCATACCCAAATGCATCCATCTTTCTCGATTTAAAATATTACGATATTCCAAATACGGTGGCGGGTGCGTGCCGCGCCGCATCGCGTTTAGGCGTTGATTTTATTAATGTTCACGCCAGTGGCGGCGGTGAGATGATGCGCGCCGCGCGTGATGCGGTGGGTGATAGCATGACAAAAATTTTGGGTGTGACGATACTCACCAGTTCAAACGATGACACATTACGTGAGACGGGACAAATCGGTACCGCGCAAGACCAAGTATTACGTTTGGCAGAATTAACGCACGCTTCAGGTTTGGCTGGCATTGTGTGTTCGGCACATGAAATTGCATTGATCCGCAAATCCATTCCTGCGTCCTTTGCATTGATGGTGCCAGGCATTCGTCCCGCAGGCAGTGATGCGGGCGATCAAAAACGCATCATGACCCCCAAGGATGCGATTGATTTGGGTGCAACACATTTGGTAATTGGTCGCCCGATTACAGGTGCGCCTGACCCCGCCGCGGCCTATACCGATATTATCAATTCACTTTAGTTTTCTATTTTATCCAGCATCAATACATGCCCCGCAAGATATAATGATCCCGCAATTAAAATGCGTTTTGGCGCTGTGTTATTAGTGCAAATCGATGCAACCGCATCATGTAATGATGGCGATTCTGTTCCGCCTGTTTTGTGTGCGAGATCATGCGCGGATAATGATAATGGTTGATCGGGAATGGTGATGCAGGTGATGGATGCAGTTAAATCTTTCATCGGCGATAAAAATTCCATCGGGTTTTTTGTATTTAACATCCCCACAATTAAATGTGTTTGTTTGTTATCAATTTTATTCCATGCCATTATTTGGTCTGCCAATACTGCGCCTGCCGTATCATTATGACCGCCATCGAGCCAACATTCATCATACGCGTCCATTAAATTTTTTAAATTGCCGTGATTTAATTTTTGTAAACGCGCCTGCCAACTTGTTTTGGCAATACCGTGGCGCGCGATTTGTGCATCGCCCATTTGTGCCACTAAAAACGTCACAAATGCGGTCGCCGCATTCGCATATTGATGCGCGCCCAATAATGACGGGCGGGGCAAATGATAAATTTCGCCTTTAAAATTAATAATAAACCCATCATCGGTGATGTGATAATTCCATTCAATGCCGTGACGATATAATGGTACATTCAATGCGCGCGCATGGATTTCAAATACATCGTGAATATGTTGTGACAATGCCTGTTCAGTTTGCACGCCAATCACGCATGGTACATTTTCTTTCATGATACCTGCCTTTTCGGCGGCAATTTTTTGAATGGTGTCACCCAAATGTTGCGTGTGATCCATCGATATCATCGTGATCACGGTGACAAGAGGCGCAGGAATAATATTGGTTGTATCCAACCGCCCGCCCATGCCCGTTTCAATTAACGCGATATCGGCATTATGATGCGCGAATAATTCAAACCCAACGGCGGTAATCAATTCAAAAAATGTCGCGCTCTGTCCCGCATTTTTATCATCAATGCGTTTCATGTAATCGGCTAATACATTGTTGGAAATCATGTGATCCGCGATGACAAATCGCTCGCGATATTCGACTAAATGGGGGGATGTCATGACATGGCATTTCAAACCAATTTCATTCAAAATCGCCTTTAAAAATGCGATTGTTGAACCTTTGCCATTCGTGCCCGCCACATGAATTACGGGCGGAACACGCAAATGCGGATGACCCAAATCATGCATTAGGCGTAAGGTACGCGATAGACCAAAATCCATCGCCTTAGCATGATACGATTCAAATCGCTTTAGATAAAACGCAAGATGCGGATCGGTTTCAAGGCGGTTATCCATCGTGACCGCGCGCCCGAAATATTTATGCCGCTTTGATTTGGCGACGCATTAATAATCCGAGTACACGCGCCAATATTTGTTTCAATTCTTTGCGCGGGACAACCAAATCAACCATGCCATGTTCTTTTAAATATTCAGCGGTTTGGAAATCGGCAGGTAATTGTTCGCGAATGGTTTCCTCAATCACGCGTTTGCCAGCAAAGCCGATCATCGCGCCAGGTTCGGCGATATGCACATCACCCAACATTGCGAATGATGCGCTCACCCCGCCCGTGGTCGGGTCGGTTAGCAATACGATATAAGGCAAACCTGCATCTTTGACCATGTGGACTGCCACGGTTGTACGCGGCATTTGCATCAATGAAATCAGGCCTTCCTGCATGCGCGCACCGCCTGATGCGGGAATGACTAAAAACGCCGCTTTGCGTTGCACGGCAATTTCCGCGCCGCGTACGATACCTTCACCCACAGCCGCGCCCATTGATCCGCCCATAAAATCAAAATTGAATGCGGCGATAACCAATGGCAAACCATCAATCTTACCTTCGGCGACGATGATTGCATCTTTTTCACCTGTTTTGGCTTGGGTGTCTTTGAGACGATCGACATATTTTTTCTTATCGCGGAATTTGAGAGGATCAGCCGGTACATCAGGCGCCTTAATCATTTGATACACGCCATCATCAAACAACATTGCCAAGCGATCTTTGACAGGTAGTTTTAAATGATGACCGCAATGATTACAGACATTCATATTTTCGGTGAGATCTTTGACGTACAACATGCCTTCGCACGATGGGCATTTTTGCCACAAATTATCAGGCACGTCTTTTGCGCCAACGATCGAACGAATTTTGGGACGGATAAAATCAGATAGCCAGTTCATGAGGGTAACTTACGCCTTTTCCAGATTTTCATAAAGTATATTTGTTTTCCGATGCCTACTAAAAACGATTTGGGCAATGGTGTCAAGGCAACCCCCTCCTGAAACAAAACATGAAACAAACCCCAAAATCGAAAAAGACCGCAAACGCGGCCTTTTTGTTTCATTCTAACGGTTTGTTTCATCGACTAGCGACGTCGTTTTTTTTTAAAGAATCAATCAAAGTGGATACTTTACCGCCACTACCTTGAATGACAGATGCGAAATCAGAACGTTGTGTCACTGACATCGAAACACCTTCGACGATCACATCAACAATTTTGAAGCCAGCGCCTTTGTTGCGCACGCGCCAATCAATTTTGACATCTGTGCCGCCGCCTTTTGGTTGCCTCATGACAGACGCCACCAAATAATCATTGCCGACTTTGCGTGATGATAAAACCTCTAAGACTTGGCCTTTATATTCGCTAAAACGATTTGAATATGTATCAACCACCATTTTGCGGAAGAGGCCCATATATTCAGCGCGTTCTGCGGGTGTTGCCGTATTCCAAAATTTACCCAACGCAAAACGACCAATTGTATCCAAATCAAAACTGGAATTTAGCAATGAACGAAATTCAGATCTTTTTTGCGCTTCGCCTAAATTAGGGTTGGCCAAGAATGACAAACCGCGATCCGTTGTTTGTTTCACAAAGGTAAAAGCAGGGTCTTGGGAAGTCGCGTGAGCGCCAATGGACGAGACAAGCATTACGAATAATGCAATAAATGATAAAAAATATTTCATGTTTAAAAAAACCTTTTCTAATTCTTTATTCGTACTTATAGGGTTTTTTAGATCATGTCACCTGAAAAATGACAAAAAACAATGATAAATCTATAAAGCGATGGGACGATTTTCCCGTGGGCTTAGGTGATTAAGCTCGCGCGCCACACGGTCATCCAGCGCCTGTAGGAACTGTTTTGAAACAATAATTAGTGCATTATTGTTGGTGGAATCACCGTCTTGAATGGTTTCAATCTCCTGATCATCCAACACAACAATATCTTTGCCATCAGAGCCTTTATCCTGAACCACCACACTCACGTTGCCCGCACCTGATGAGGTTGCAGATGCGCCAACAACTTGTACTGCATCCTGAACCACGCGTTCAACAGTGGGCGGCAGATTATTTGTTGTGGGCGGTGGATTAGTCGTTGGTGGTACAGGTGTTCCGTTGTTCACAAGCAAGTTACCTGCAACATACGTAAAGTTATAATTGTTATCGAGTGCGCCGCTGGCTGTGTAATTACCAACATACGTGCCAGCATTCACAATGCCGCTATTGGCTGAGTTTAATGTCGCCAACATATCAATCACGCTGGCAGTATCGCCATTCACAAACCCTGTATAGGTAATTGTGCTATTGGGCACTGTCGTACCATATGTAATCGTCTGACCATTTGCGGTTGCCACTAATGAGGCTTTGTTCACAGCCAAGTTACCTGCAACATACGTAAAGTTATAATTATTATCGAGTGCGCCGCTGGCAGTATAATTACCAACATACGTGCCAGCATTCACAATCCCGCTATTGGCTGAGTTTAATGTTGCCAACATATCAATCACGCTGTCATTCTCGCCATTCACAAAGCCCGTGTAGGTAATTGTGCTGTTTGGCACTGTCGTACCATAGGTAATCGTCTGACCATTTGCGGTTGCCACCAATAATGCTTTGTTGACTGTAATGGCAGTTGGATTATTGACGTAGTTGAATACGTAACCAAGTGCGCTGTCTAAGGTGCCTGAGTCATAGTTTATATTATAGCTGCCAACATTGCTGGTTGGGGTGTAAGTGGTCGTACCAGTGAGACTGCCCGAGCGCGTATCTAAGGCAGAGTCACCACCCAAATAGCCGCTAACGCCATACGTATAACCCACAAGTGATGGTGCAGCATCACCGTATGTTAGTGCGGCAAGAGCCGACGGGGTAATGGTAAGTGTTGGCGCAAACGCGTAATAAAAACCGTTGCCAGTCGCAGGGATGTTCGTCCCCGCCGCGCAACTTGGGCTTCCCGCGTTATAGGTACAACCATAACGGTTGAAACCAGTGAGGCCACCATTCGATTGTGTAGCATTCGCTGTATCGCCACTATATATGAGCCAGCGAGCCGTTCCAGCAGTGGTAAGCGTGCGGTTGCCCGAATTATCAACATCGCGCCCAGCGGCTAGGATAATGCTATCGCCTGAAATCGCCGAAGCTGTAAGATTACCACCAAGTATTAAATTACTCAGTGCACCGATTGTGCGTGCCGAAATCGTGGAGCCCGAAACCGCGCCCAATGTCAGCGCGTTGGCGTCCACCACACTGATAGCACCTGTGCTGCTGAGGTTGAGCGTGCCCGTGAAATCATTAGTAGGGTTATTCGCTGTTATCGCCCCGCCGCCGGTGCTCGCGAGCGTCACATTACCGCCCGTCACCTGTCCGTCATAATTTTGTGCGCCGGTGGTTGTGAGGCTGCCATTACCAAGGGTGACGATACTACCCACGGCACTGTTCAGTGAGGCAATCGTATCTGTAAAGCCTGCAAGATTAAAGGTAGCGCCCGAGGCCACCGATAATGCTGTCGCATTCGCCAGCACATTACTTGCGCCAAGCGCTAATGTCCCCGCATTCACATTTGTCACGCCTGTATACGTATTTGCGCCACTGAGTGTCAATGTGCCCGAACTACCCTGAGTGACACCGCCCGAACCGGAAATAATACCCGATAGAATGAGATTATTTCCCGCCCATACGCCACCAAGTGTGTTAGGGCCAGTATCACTCAATGACAATGTATTTGCGCCAAGAGCAATAGGCCCAGAGAATGTCGTAACCCCACAATTGGAGCTACAGGTAATGGTGGAATTACCGCTAAGCGTAATAGCGCCAGTAATATTTGTAGACAATCCCAATCCAATTGTTCCACTTAGATTGAAAGCGTTCGCAAGAGTTCTAGGAGCAAGCGTTGCTCTAATAGCGCCGCCTACCATTGTGACCGTACCTGTTCCAAAGGCAGTATTATTGCCAATATTGACAACGCCACTCGCAATTGTTGTTCCACCTGAATATGTATTGGCATTTGATAACGTTGTGATAGATCCATCGGGGCCATCAAACAACAAAGAACCTGCGCCAGAAATGATGTTAGCTATCTGATAAGCATCGTTCGCGGTTCTGGAATTTGTGAACCGTAATATGGCTCCACTTGCAACAGCGACGGCTCCGCTCCCTAACACACCATCATTTGAAACAGTGCTCGTATTTAAAATCTGCAAAATACCTGCATTCACATTTGTCGCGCCAGTATAGGTATTTGTACCAGAAAGTGTAAGCATACCCGTGCCCGTTTTGGTGAGTGCAATCGCACCAGCGCCGTTTTGAATAACACCACTGAAATTGGTTGATGCATTATTGTTTCCTACCGTTAATGTTGTTGTTGCCGCATTACTGTTGGTCACCGTACCAGCACCAGCGAGAGAGCCAATACTATTGGTCCATCCTGCAACATCAAGCACCGCGCCACTTACCACCGTAACGGTGCTGTTCGGACTGAATGCAGACGTTGAAGCCGCCCGTAGCGTTCCTTCACTAACCGTCGTCGCACCGCTATAAGTATTCGCACCCGTTAATGTAAGAGTGTTTGCGCGCAATTTTGTTAAAGAGCCAGTGCCAGACATTGAATAGGTTATCGTCACCGCATCAGAGCGATCAAATATAAGTGCAGCATTATTAATAACCGCACCCGTTCCCAATGTTCCCGTAGTACCGTTATTTCCAATTTGTAAAGTCCCCGCACTAATTGTTGTTGAACCAGTATAGGTATTGTTGGCTGTTAATGTGGTGGTGCCTGTTCCTAAATGTGTCAACGAACCTGTGCCAGAAATGGTGTTGGCTATCGTCAGCGCATCAGAGTGGTTAATGGCAAGAGCCGCATTATTGACCACCCCACCTGTTCCGAATGTTCCTGTGGTGCCGCCATT
>JBIICJ010000126.1:0-3801 GCA_044238965.1 Micavibrio sp.
AAACAGGAAAAGATAACGAAGGTTGCTTTATTAAATATGGTGACCAAGGTACTAAATATCATTATAAATGTGGTGATGAAGTACAACGTAAAGAAGCTAGAAAGAAAGCAATAGCTCAAGCTGTTGCTTAAATTAAAATAAAATAGTATCTTTGTAAGGAAAAAAAAAAATATGGAAAATATATATTATATTTATGTACATTATAAAAAAGGAACTAATATTCCTTTTTATATTGGTAGAGGTCAAAGAAGTCGAATATGTCAAAAAACAAATGGTAGAAATCAACATTGGAAAAATATTGTTAATAAATATGGTGGTTTTGAATATGATAAATTAGAAGAAAATTTAACTAATGATGAAGCTAATTTTTATGAAGAATTTTATATTTCATTATTCAAATCTTGGGGTTTTAAACTTGTTAATGTTTTAAGTGGTGGTAATCAAAATAAAAGACCAGATGTTAGCAAATATTTAAAAGAAAATAATCCTATGAAAAGAGAAGATGTTAGACAAAAGATGAGTTTAATACATAAAAATAGAATTATAAGTAAAGAAACACGTGATAAAATGAGTAAATCATTAAAGGGTAACATTACTTGGATGGAAGGGAATAAAAACGGTAAAGGTAATAAAGGTAAGATAAAAGATATTTGTATTTTAGACCCAGAAACTGGAATATTTTATAATTCAATAGAAGCAGCAAATTTAGTTGATTATCACCCATCACACTTATTAAGATGTTTAAAAGGAGATAGAAAAAATAAAACTAGATTAAAATTAGTATAATGGAAAATAATAAAAAATTCATTGGTGAGTTTGCTGAACAATCATATAATGATTATCCAGATAGTGTTAAAAATAATGCAGCACGTGGTATTGAATTAAATGAGAAGAACAATAACAAGTGTGCAACACAAGTTGGTAAGGTTAGAGCACAACAATTAGCTAAAGGTGAAAAGATTTCAATAGAAACGATTAAACGTATGTATAGTTATTTATCACGTGCTGAAGTATATTATGATAATGCTGATACCAATGATTGTGGTTACATTTCATATTTGTTATGGGGTGGTAAATCAGCTTTAGCTTGGTCAGAAAGTAAATTAAACCAATTTGAAAAAGAACAAGAATTATCACGTGATGAAGTATTTGCTGAAGAAAAGATTAGTTTTGATTATGATGAAGTTTTAACACGTTCAATGATACAAGACATTGTAAAAGAATATATTGATAATGGTGTCGTAGTATATGTTATTTCAGCACGTCATAATGCTGGACCAATATATAATATTACAGATAAGCTAGGTATACCAAGAGATAAAGTATTTGCTACTGGTTCTAATAAAGCTAAGATAAATAAAATACTTGAACTTGGTATAACCAAGCATTATGATAATAATGAAACAGTAGTTAACACGTTAGGAAAAATAGGTGAGTTAGTTCAATTAAATATTCATCAAAGATTTGCTGCATTAATAAAATTTATATCAAATGACAAAACAGGACCTAGAAAATAAATTAACTAAACAGTTAAAAGATTTTATCAAAAAAAGAAAACACTATGATTCTGGTAAGTTATATAACTCTATTAAAGTTAATATAACTGATACAGAAAATAGTGTTAAACTTTCTTTTAATGCTATGGAGTATATTAAGTATTTAGATGATGGTGATTTTATGAAAGATTTTATGAAATTAGATTCAACTACAAAAACAATAAATCTATATATAAGTACTAAAATACAATTAGTCTTGAAGGGGTAATTCTTTATTCATTGATAGCTGATTCAAAATAAATATTAGAGGCATTCTTAGGATAGCCTCTATTTTTGTTATATCACCATTTGATAATCTTCTAAGAATTAATTCCCATCCCCATTTTTTATTACGTTGTTCTTGTTTTTCCATTTCAGCACGTTCAGCTTCATCAAACAATTCATTTAAAGCTTCTTCATTCTCACTATCGTCTTCTTGAATAACAGGTTCAAATAATTCTTGATAAGTTGTTGTAATCAATTCTTTAAAGTTTAGATATTCTGGTATAACACCATAAACATCTGTAATTAATAAATCTTCAAATGGTAAATGAGCTTTATCAAAATTAACGTCACTATATGGTTGATATATTTCGGTGCCCCATTCATTTGTTTTTGTTTTACGATATAATACACCACATATCTTTGTTAAGTTGCTGTGATAGTCTGTAAATAAGTATTCTAAGTCTAAGAATTCACCTAAACTAATCTTATTTATTTCAACACATTTCATTCCAAGGATTTCACGTTTATAATTTTTTGATGGTTCCATTCTTAACCAATGTAGTTGTTTAATTAAACCACTGATTTCTTCGACTGACATATCTTCCCATATATCATCATTTGACATCGTGTCGGTAAGTATAGCTAACTTTTCAATTTGTTTTGAATAGAAGCTCATTTCCGTGTCTTGTTCAAGTTGTTTAATTGCAATGTATTGGTCAATATGACACTCATCCCAATTTTTTGGTATATTAATTAGATTCATTCTCAATAAGTTCAAAATCTTTGATTACAATTTTACCAACATAATTAAGAATTGGAATTGCAACGTCAGCTGTTATTTCTTTACGGATTAATTCAGCTTTGTAATGAATATGTGTTTTATCGAAGTTGATAGTTTTATCACTATCTGGATTTTTGTAAAGGATAGCAAGCACGTCACCAATATAACGTTTATCGTTATGTTTGATTGCATTTTCAATAAGTGCCATTTCTTTAACAGTAATTTTAAATTCATCACCATCTTTATAAGAATAATAATCAACGTCATTTAATTTAATGACTTGTTTGATTTGTGGTGTTACATTTTGAACGATGTTGAATTGTTGTATCAATTCAATAAATTCAGCAACCATAAGTGAATCAACGATATCTTCATCAACACCTAAATAGATAAAGATTTCAGACCATTTATCGATATAGTTTTTTTCAGCATCATTTAAGATAGCACTTATGTGTTCGTATTGTTTTACGGTTAACTCACTTATTGAGTTTTTGATTTGAGTGTTTTTAATTGTTAACATAATAATTTCTTTTATAAATATTGTTATAAAGTTATAAAAAATATTTTATAAAACAATACTTAAAAAAAGATATATGAAAAATTTACCTAAAAATCTACCAAAATTAAAAATATCGGTCATCTATATGATAACAAACATTATTAACGGTAAGATTTATATTGGTAGTGCAACTAATTATAAGGTTCGAATGAATTTACATTTTTCACTTTTAAATAGAAACAAACACCATTCTATTATATTGCAAAGAAGTTATAATAAATATGGTTCTGAAAATTTTGAATGTGATATTATAGAATATTGTGATATTAATAATTTAATTGAAAGAGAACAAGTTTGGATTAATTTTTTTAAACCAGAATTTAATATAAATAAAGTAGCTGGTAGTGCATTTAAAGGTAGAAAACATTCAGAAGAAACTAAAAAAATTATGTCAGAAAAACATAAAGGACATAAACATTATGGTCCTTTCATTCATACTGATGAAACCAAAATAAAAATGTCTGAATTAAGGATTGGTTCTAAAAATTCAAATGCTAAAGGTGTTTATATTGATGACGTTTATTTTGGTTCTTTAAAAGAAGCAGCTGAACACTTAAATGTTCATTATCATACAATAAAAAATAGAATAAAAAGTAATAAATATAATTATAAATATGAAAAATAAATTACCACGTTTTCGAATCACAATAGACGAAGAATATTCTGAAAACGGTCAAAATCTTGGAATAGAAATGATTGCT
>JBIICJ010000170.1:0-3759 GCA_044238965.1 Micavibrio sp.
AATATGGTTAAAGGAGGAAAATTTGATCCTACCAACTCCGTTATTTCTAAATTGCGTCCATTACATCTTGCAAAGGAAATTGCAGAAATAGAAGAAGAAATTAAATTAGCGGAATGTTGGAATAATGAAAAAATGATATTAAAAGAGCAAGAAAAATTAATAGATATTCTAAAAAACACATTACTCTTTGAACAAAATCAAAATACATATTTATCAACTTGTAAAGTTGTGAGTTTTTCAATTGAAACACGACCCGATAGCATTTCCAAGAGATCTTTGCGTGAATTTCGTTTATTGGGTGTCACAATTGTAGAACTTGGATTACAAAGTCCAATTAATAGCATCCTCGAATATAATAAACGTGGTCATACAGTCGAAACTTCAAAACGGGCCATCTCCATGATTCGCGAAGCAGGATTTCATGTTCATGGGCAATGGATGATGGATTTACCTGGTTCAGATTGGGAAAAAGAAGAACAAAGCATCCGAGACATTTTAAGTATTGATTTGGAATGTGATCAAATTAAGATTTATCCACACTTGGCAATGCCTAATACAGTGAATTACGATCTATATATTTCGGGTGATTATAAATCTTTAGCTGATGAGAATTTCGATCGTTTTACAGAAATACTTGCACAACTACTTCAAGGAGTAACTACAACTACTCGTGTTAATCGCGTACAGAGAGATTTACCAAATAATCAACCAAGTAATTTGGAACAATTAGTTAGTGAATTTATGAAAAAGAAAGGAATGATTAGACAAGATATTCGTTCATGTGAACCAAAATTAAGAAAGGCTAAGTTATATGATATTAAATATGGAATTATTCCAAAGGAATTTAATAATGGAACAGAATATTTTATATCTGCTTACACTCAGGGAAAAGATAAAAGAATTTTATGGGGTTATTGTAGATTGTTTTTAAGAAGTTCAGATAAAACAGATTTAGAAAGTAAGGTTGCTCGTGTGCGTGAATTAAAAGTTAATGGAAATACTACAGGAGTTGGAAAAAGTGGAAATGCTGTGCAACATCTCGGTATTGGTTCACATTTATTACATATTGCTGAAGATTTAGCTAGATGGAATGGGTTTAAGAAAGTAACAGTTACAAGTGCTGTAGGTGTAAGAGGATACTATGAGAAAAAACATAACTATATTTTAAACAATGATTATTTGATGGAGAAAGAATTAGTAAATTATCATAATTATTCAGTGTATATTTGGTGGTTATTAAGAAATACTATTTAATCTAACTATTGTAACATTTTAATAATTGTTATATAACAATTATTAAATAAAATAAGATCCATGAGTATTTAGGATTGAATTAAAAATTGAAATTTTAAACAATGTAAAAAAGAAACTACATCAAATATTATGAGCGCCACAGGAAACTTAAAGCCTTATTTACTAAGTGACTTTACTCAAACTGTAAAAGACGGAAAAATGGCAATCGAAGTTCACAGTCCTCAATGTCCAACTTGTCTAAATGTAGATGGAAGATTAACATTAAAACATGATCAAAAAAATGCAACGATTATAATTATTCAATCTTTTCAAACATCTGGACACGTCGTGGAATGTTTATGTTGTGCCACTAATTTCCGTTGGTGTTCAGGAAATGTTAATTATGGTATATGTACAATAGAACATGAAAGAAAAAATGATGTATTAATTCCAATTGAATATTTTTCAAAGATTTTAGATGTAGATGTGTACAAGTATATTTGAATAAACATATATAACCTGTAAATGTTTTTAAACAGATTAAAATTCTTATAATTGATGAGGCTGAAGAATGAGTACGAAAAACGCAATAATTCTATATTGGTGTATTATAGAATTAAATTATAGAATTAAAATTGATTTGTTTTTAATTATATTTACACATCTTACACATTATAAATGTTTAAATTTTTCGTATCAGATGATATTGTTTCTCTAATATTTGAGAACGATAACATGGAGATTCATTGTTATCCAGAAAATCCTGATAGACTCTACAACGATTCATATAAGGCTGATACATGCGATGGACATTTTGAGTTTACTTTCAATGATAGTTCAATAACATTTAGAGTAGCCAAGTATGGAAAAGGAGGAGAAGGAGGAAATATAGTTATTTATGTCAAAATGACAAGTGAGATAAAGAAAAGTTTAGATGATGCATTAAATGAATGGAGACTTTATTTGAATGAACGTGATAATGATAGCGATAGCGAATATGATAGCGAGTAATAGTACTGTTTAAGGGTAATAAAAGTTTGTACAAGTTATAACAACAGAATATGAGTTTAAGCCTCGTTTCATACTTAAAAGTAATGCAATTTAAACCTAAGATATTTTCAGGAGTTCAGCCGGTAGAGTCCATGAGTCAAAAAGGCTTACATGAAGACTTGTGGAAGCGGAATCATGAATATATCTTATTACTTTCAAAGAGAAACTAAGTTCGAATAAAAATACTTAAATCCTGTATAGGATTTAAGTTATCTATAAAATACATAAGCTTTTAATTGTATAAATATTGTCAATATATTAAAAATTGAAAAATAAAAAATTATGGTGTCTAATACATACAAACTGTAATATGTTCTATTTCATTAAATGTCGTAAAAATGTTCGTCTATCTTTTGAGAATGAAACGATAAATATTACATGCATACCTAATTACCTTGACGAAATTGAGAATAATGGTTTTGATTCTTCCCCATCAAATGGGGAATTTTCATTCTATTTTGATAGTGAAGAAGTTACTTTTTCTTCTTCCAACAATAGAAGAAGCAATCAAGGAGGAGGTTTATACATTACTATTAAAATGACAGCAGAAATTAAGAAAAGTTTGGATAAAGCAATGAATGATTGGAAACAATATTTAGAAGAAAATAAGTATGAAGATGAGGATGAGTTCTGAAAAAATATTGAAGTTCATTTTTAACATAGTTAACGATGTTAAAATTTAATTGAAAAATTAAGCAATATACATAAAAATTGATTTTATATTAAAATAACAAACAAATATCACACAAATATGAAACCATGTATTAGACCTCATTGTGCCATTAGAAGCCATAATCATGAAAGAATGACTTTCGCAAAATATCACAACTATCTTCCAAAATTTTGTGATATCGCAAATCGTTATTCATTAGACGATAAAGACTTAATAAAAAAATATGTATCTTTAACGGATTGTACAATCGAAAAATCTCAAATGAATTGTGTACAAATGTTTCGCGATATGTTATCTGATATAGAAGCAGAGATAAAGGGTTCGGAATTAAAAAAATTAAGAATATTATATTTATTTACAATTATTTCTTCACCAGTAGGAACATTGTTAAGAATTAAAAATCCAAAACTTGCCGATATAATAGATGAAACATATCAAAGACTTTTGATAGAAGGAAAAAATGATAAAGAATTTATTACACAGATAGTTTTTATTTATCGTAAAATGTAATTTGATAATAGTAAAAATATGTAATTTTAAAACCATCGTTTTAAAATTAAAAAAATACATCAAAAAATGATTGTTTAGTGTTATGACAAAGATCTCCAAACTCAGTTAGATTAGATGTTTCTAATTCGTTTATTAATGTTATCTGGATATCTTTCCATTGCAAGCCTGACAAAAAACGACCTTCCAACTTTTCTTTAAAAATTTTCCAATCAACAAATTTTTCATCGTCCAACATCTTATAATAGTTTATAATTAGATTCTTATATAATCTCATTATATCATAAATTTTAATT